>CALFJG010000013.1 GCA_937877625.1 uncultured Prevotellaceae bacterium | reverse complement strand
AGTCATAATAGAATCCCATTACTCCTTCAATGCCGCAAAAAACCTGCTCAAAAAGAACTTGAAATCATCAAAACGCAGAATGATCGATTTGGGTTTAACGGACAGTAATAATAGGATACATAGAACACCCCTTTAGGTTTTAGGTGTTCAATACTTGACAGTTGAGATCTCTTGTGTGACAACTATTGATAAATGTCGGCCAATAAATGAAAAAACTGGCATCTGGGGGGGCTCCACCTGCATTTTTGGGCTTACTTTTGTGGCAGCTTATGACTTATCTTCAAGAAACCATAACGCCCTACGGCGACAATGAAAGTAAGGGGCGGCAGGTGGAGCGTATGTTTAACCACATCGCGCCGCGCTACGACCTTTTGAACCACCTGCTCTCGCTCGGCATAGACCGTCGTTGGCGACGTGCGGCGGTGGACACGCTCAAGTCCTACCAGCCGAGACGTGTGCTTGACGTGGCCACAGGTACGGGCGACTTCGCCCTGCTCACCGCTCGAAGAATACCTGGTGCTGAGGTGACGGGCATAGACCTCTCGCAAGAGATGCTCGCCGTGGCAAACGAAAAAGCGCAACGCCGGGGAGCGTTGCGCGTAACGTTTAATCAGGGCGACGTGTTGGCGTTGCCGTATGATGCCGATAGTTTTGATGCTGTGACCGTGGCCTATGGTGCGCGCAACTTTGCCGACCTTGACCGCAGCCTTCAAGAGATGCGCCGCGTGATGTGCCACGGAGGACGACTCGTCATCGTCGAGCTTACTACGCCGGTGCGCTGGCCAATGACGTGGCTCTTCGCATTATATTCAAAGGTGTATATGCCACTCGTGGGGCGTCTGATTGCCGACGACGGTGCTGCTTACAAGTACCTACCCGCCACGATGGCCGCCTTCCCCCAAGGCGAACGAATGAAAGAAATACTGGAACGTATAGGTTATAACGACGTACATTTTCGTCGCTTTACCTTTGGGCTTAACACGCTCTACACGGCGAGGAAATAAGAGGCCGCTTACACGTGTGTAAATCCTACGATTGCACTTCCCGAATGGTTAGTGTGCAACACCCAGTTCGCTACATATCGCCATAAAACGCTCGTAGAAGCGTTCACTGCTGTATTCACGGCATAATTTTGCAAACCCACGTTTGCCCAACAGTGCCACCGCTTCTGTATCTTCCCAAAGTTCACGAACGTTAAGTGCCAGATCGTTTATATTACCAGGCTCAAAAAGCCTACCTATAGCAGCATCTCCACGTCCAATAATCTCTGAGAAACCGCCATGGTCGGGGCATATACACGGTTTACCTTGTGCTGCCGCTTCAAGGATGGTCATAGGGAAGCCTTCGTAGCAACGGCTGGGCATTACGATGAAGCGTGCCTTGCGTACAAACACTTGATACGCATCCCCACTGATATGTCCTACAAATTCTACGTTGGGCAACATAGGAAGAACTTCTCCCTCGCGCGTTGCTCCGGCAAAACGAAAACGTATGTGTGGCAACAGACGTGCTACTTCAAGCAACAGATCATAGCCCTTCTCATAACTCAAACGCCCGCAGTAGGCTACGTACTCGCCTTTATCATAGGCAGGAGCTTCCTCGGCGAGTACGTCAAAGAAATTGGGATTGACACGTATCCTCTCGGAGGGAAAACCCGCCTCAATGAGTTTCTCTCGCTGAAAATTCGTGATGCACGAAAAGATGTCCACATTGTCAATAAAGGCCTTCGTCTTTCGCGCCGCATAAGTACGGAGCGCATAGCCCACTGACTTGGGCAGGCTGCCCTCACAGTTGTGGCGCACGCAGCCCCATTCATTTCCTTTGCGCAGACATTCCTCGCAAGGCTTGCCGTTTTGCATAAAAAGCCCAGTAGGACAGATGAGCCGGTAGTTATGTATCGTCATCACCACAGGCACGTCCGCTTTTCTGCATTCTTTGAGTGCTGCAGGCGAAATCAGCGGAAACACGTTGTGGACGTTCACCACGTTGGGCTTCTCGCGCTCCAGTGCTTCTCTTAGTTCTCTCACGCCGCTCCTGCTGTAAATCCCATTCAAAAAGCCTTTAGCTTTTCCACAAAAAGAATCCGCCAACTCCTCAGAGGAGCGGCGGAACTCTGCCACTTTATGTCCGTGCCTCTCCAGCACGGCCTTTATGCCATCTACCACGGCCTCCTCACCAGAATACTTGCCGTAAGCGTTGTGGACGATAAGCGTGCGCATAGAATTTATATATATTCTCTTACAATATCTTCCAAGTGTCCTATCATATAGAACGGAAGATTAATAAGACGGAATTTTTTCTTTCCATTTACAGTAATTACATCATCAACGGAAAGAGGGTTGCTCCATATCCTAATAGCCACATCAGTTTGAGACCTGTCAATGAATGAATGTAAGGAGCGTAAACGGGAGTTATGTCCGGCTTTTACTTCTATCGGTATAATTTTCGAGTCGACGGTCCATAGAAAATCCACTTCCGCGCTTTCACCACCCTTCCCACGTATCCAAAATGCTCTCCGCTGGCTTATCTTATTATTAAGGGTTAACAATTCTTGTGCAACGATGTGTTCTGCAATACGTCCTTTCCATACATCAAGAATGTTTTGGGAACGCACAATCTCATTCCTGATACCAGCAGCGTAGTTTACCAAACCAGTATCAAGCCAAATCAGTTTAGGTCGACGTTTTGTTTCAGTAAGAATAGGAATGTCTGTACTTGTCGCAGGATAAACCAGTTCTAAAAGCATTGCTTTCTGTAACAAACGAAAAGCCTCGCCAACATCTTTCGTTTTATAGGCAGAGCCAGCAAAATTTCCAAGGCTGATGGTTTCCGCAGCCTTATACCATCCGCGTTCCAAAATAAAGCGAACTGTTTCTGACAATTTGTTGCCGCGAACGTATTTCTCCACATCATCCCTGTATGCTTGCAGCAAAGTTTCGTAAATATCGTTTGCGGCAAGAATATCTCTGCGTTCAGAAAAAACTTGTACAACTTCAGGCATCCCTCCCACAATAAGATACTGATTGAATAAGTCCATCAATCTATCATGGGAAATCGTTGCTAATTGCCTATCGTACAAAATCTCAGTATATCTGCTTCCTCCTACTGCCACCGCAAATTCAGCGAAAGAACAAGGACGAACTGGCAGATACTGTACACGTCCGACAGGAAAAGAGAATTTAATATCAACTATATTCTCTAATAAAGAACCTGCTGCAATTACATGAATTTCTGGATATTCTTCATAAAAATACCTCAATAAGGATATTGTCTTGGGCGAGTTCTGAATTTCATCAATGAAAACCAGTGTTGAACCATTCTTTCTTGGTTTACCACTGAAAGCAAACAACTTGACGATGAAGTCAGGTAAATGGTTGGCACTTTCAAATAAGACAAGGTGTTCTGGAATTTCTAAATTATAGGACAGAAAATTATCATATTCACGGCTCAATGCGTTTACTATTGTCGTTTTCCCAACCTGACGTGCTCCTCGCAGAATCATTGGTTTCCTGTGAGGACTATTTTTCCACTCTTTCAATTGTATTAATATGCTCCTATTGAACATCACAAATGCATTTAAGCACGCAAAAGTAATATCTTATGCTTATTCGGTAGGATAATTTTGTAAGAAAAACAAACAAATGGTAGGATGCTTATCTTTATTTTTTATATAAATGGTAGGATAATTGTATTTTGGAAGAACCCATATCTCTTCAGTACATCTTTTATACCTTCTACCACGGCCTCCTCACCAGAGTACTTGCCGTAAGCGTTGTGGACGATAAGCGTGCGCATGGAATAAATGCTTCTTTTGATTATTTCGCTAATCTTCTTATAATTGAATGCTTAGGCCATTTTGCTGACGTGCCAGAAGTGAGGTTTTCGGGCGTTCCAGCAATAAGTGATTTATAACAATAGTAAACCCATGCGGGAATGTTGTTGTCCCAATTTTCGCTTATTGTTTGCAATATTATTTCGCGCTGTGTCATCTCCATTTGTGCTCTTATTGCATTACCCTGTTCTTGTGCCCTTGCCCAATCCTCTGGGTTGTCAGAGAAAACATCAATATGGAAACCCTCGGGACTCGTATCTCTTATTTGCTTCATAGCAATCTGGAGCTTTTTTGACATAGGCGATCCCTCTATGCTGCCTGTGCGCCAATTGATTGTAATATGTTTTCTGTCGGGAATCAGCACAAAGGCACTACGCTCAGGCCATTCCTTATAGTCGTGCAGACGAATGAAAGCATCACGCTCTACTTTAATCGTCACGGAGAACTTAGCATTATGTATGGGTACAAGCTGCGCATTCGCCGTGTCCTCATTAACAATAAGGTACAGCCGCGTCTGCGTTGGCAACACCGTCCCGTCAATCGTCACTTTAACCTTTTTTGCTGAGGAGCTTAATGTTCCAATAAAGAAGAGGGCAAATAGTATGATTTTATTCAGGTTTCGGAAGTAGCTATGCGCTCGCCCTTGGTAGCTTCGACTCTTCGATGAACGCCGTGGAAGGGCAGCCTTACCATAGCCCAGATCAACACCCTGGGTATGCGGCAGAAAGTATATGAACCCTGTATGGGCAATATCTCTTAGACGTCGAAATGCTTTTGCCCTCTCAGGGTGAGTATTCCTTTGTCCACCGTACCTAGGGCGATGCCTTTGGCTGGGAGCTTGATGACCCTTCAGGCCGTTATATATCTGCGTTGTCATACTTCCGAAACTTGAATGAATTAATAACAATGTGTTACTTCGCTTAGGATAAATCTGCATTAGGAATCTATTTGGACTTTTTTAATAAAGCATATTCAACTGCGGCAATTACTCCGTCTGCCATAATCTGTGGTGTAGAGTATCTATGGTAATAATCATATGCAGCTTTGCCCATTATTTTGTATTTACTAATGTTAACATAAGCATCGTAAATAATATCAGAGAGTCTGTCTGGGGAATCATAGATAACTCCATTTTCCCCATTCTTTATATTAAAGATTTCGCCACCTGTTATAGCATCCTCTTGAGTAACATACGGTACTCCATACCCCATACTTTTTAAGACAGAGAGTCCAGCTTGTCGTGGTGAAATGCATATGATGGCTTTAGAGAAGATTTGTGAGAGTGTAAATTCATCAAAAATTCCGCCATAAAAGCGAACGGAGTCGTTGATTCCTAGGGAGTTAACGAAAGACTTAAGTTCTTCTTTTTGTGTCCCGTCTCCAACGATTTCCAAGATAGGAAAATCATCAGATTTACATAAGTCCTTTGCTGAAGCATAGGCTTTAATCAGTAAATCTGTACCTTTTTGGGGATATAGAGTTCCTACAAAAAGAATAGAATTGCGGTTATTGGGACTATACTCAATAGGATAAACTTCTACAGTATTATGAGCTACAAAAAACTTATTTCTATCCAATCCTCTTTTAACCCATTTTTCTATAGGAACTTGAGTGTAAAATATATTGGCTTCACACTCTTTCATTATACGTTCATATATATAATCACTCCATTTTAATTTCTCCTTAATAGAGAAGGCTCTATTATATGATGCTCTCACACCAATGCTCCATGTTAATGCTGCAAAACTTCGCTGGTATCTAAAAGGAACTGTACAGAAGTTCAAACAACGTAAATGAGGAAGAGTGATAACTGCATCAAAATGTTTGCATAATGATTTGAGATTACGTATCCAATGTACACCTTTTATACTAAATGACTCAAATTGTATCAATTCAAAATTTGCCGTTTGCTTTTCACAACCTTTCGCTTTATACAGAAATGCAACTGAGAAATCAAAATGTTTGGCAATGATGTTATATATAGGAAACCTATATGGAACAAGCGTTTCCTGTAATAACAAAACATGCTTTTTACGGCTTACTTTTGACATAAAAAACAATATTTAATTAATGGAATAAACTAATTGGTATGTATGCAAATGGCTTAACATTTAATGGATTATAGAATAGAGCTTTTGTAACTTCTCTTAGGCATAAAACCTTCATTCCTAAACGTGAGTATATAGATGCTCGCATCTTATGCCATAAACTAACGTATGTTCTTAAGCCTTTTATGTGCTTGTTCCCTTTATAAAGTTTTTCCAACTCATTGCCGACAATGTCTGATCGTTGAGGTTTCCTTGTAGGTTTGCCAAAAGAACTTGTTTCGGGTATATGATAAACAGCACAGACCTTTTTGCTGTATGCTATCTTGTATTTTACAGCTAATCTTGCCCATGTGAGCAAGTCTTCACCACTTTTTATTCCTATTGGGAATCCACCAATGCTTTGAATGGCTTGTTTGCGAACCATTACGGCAGATGTCCACAATGGTGGATGTGAACAACTTGCGACTTCAAAGTAATTGGTAAGAATACCATCTTCTCCTGGAAAAGGAATCTTTCTGATTATAGTTGGTGTTGTATTTTCTTTTGAGTTACAAAACTCATAGTTCGTAGCAAACACATTACATTGCGGATACTTTTCTGTTAGCATTATCTGTGTACTAAGATAGTCGGGCTTCCATTCGTCATCGGCATCAAGGAATGCAATAAACTCCCTTCGTGACTCTTCTATACCTCTATTTCGTGCTGCTGCTACTCCCGCATTTTCTTGAATAATAAGGTGGATACGTTTGTCAATGATACTTTTAACCTTTTCTGCCCCTGCATCTGTTGAGCCGTCATCAATCACAACAATCTCAAAGTCTTGATATGTTTGGGATAAGACAGAGTTGATAGTTCGTGCGATATACTCTCTTTTATTATACAGTGGGATTATTACAGAAATCATAAGTTTACTATAGAGCAATCCAATGCGGAGGGAGAATGGAATTTATAGTTGTCTCTGGTTGACCTTTATACCATATTCTTGGTGCGACGACGATTTTATCTTTGTAGGGAGCTAACAATGCTGCCCAATAGGGATAAGTGCTGTTTGGTATAATAAAGTGTGAACACTTCATCATCAGTTGGAGATAAAATCCGCCTAAAGGCCCAGTAAATCGTTGGTCAACAAAAGTCGTTTTATATTGTGCTGGCTTAAACGAATGCTTGCACCACTCAATGTCATCGGAAAACACAAATACATCTGTCTGTCTGTCTGTCTGTCTGGTATTCACAATATACCTCAAACCCTCATAATAAAAATCGAGGTTGACAATGTCTAACGTTGGGTGACCAACATAATCTCCACGGCGAAACACTACACAGATAGGTTCGTGGGCATTTTCTATAAGGCTCACAATTTTATTGTGGGTGGCGGGCAGCGCTTCTTTGAATGTAAACTCCTTTTTTAGGGAAGGTAGCGCGTCTTTGAAGAATTCGTATTTCTGATAGAATCCTCGCAGGTAGCAATTGGAGGGGACGTTGATAAGATCGTTATAGGTTTTAATATCGTGTTCATTGACGACGTTCTTGTCCTTATGAAAACGACGTAGCAAGTGAAATAGATATTTATTGTGAACCCTCGGGTAGGTAAATAGCTTTATTTCATCGGGCGTGGCTATTTTGGCAGAGATATTGAAAAGTTCTAAACCATAGGGACGATAGCAAAAGCGGTGGAAACGCTTGGAATGATCTTGATAGTATAGGTTATCAAGTTTGTATGCCGTTTGATGATGTGAGGCTGCCACAAAGCCTGCAGCGTACTCAAACATCTGGTTTCCTAATCCACCTATTAGTTGTGAAATAATCATAAGAGGAAAAAATTATTAAAGAGCAATTAAGATAAGGTAGTAATGGCGCGGTACAGGTCGTTAATTTGCTGTGTGTAATTATCGGTGGAAAAGTCTTTGGCTCGCTTAATAGCCCCGTGGGAAAGGGCTACAAGCATTGACGGATTGGATGAGAGCCGCAGGAACTGCTTGATGATGTCTGTTTTATCTCCCTGATGATGTAGCAATCCTGACTCATTATTAATAACCACTTCAGCAATCCCGCCAACGTTTGCTGCAATAACGACACAACCTCGCGCCATACCCTCAATAGCCGTGAGTCCGAATCCCTCGGAACGCGACGGGATGAGGAGTACGTCAATGCGGTCGTACCACCTTTGCAGTTGCTCTTGAGATTGCTTTCCTGCAAAGGTAACGAAAGAAGCAATATCGTTTTCTTGAACTTGTTTCTCCATATCTTTACGAAGAGAACCGTCGCCTACAATAAGCAATTTTATATGTGGCAGTTTTTGATGGATGGTTATGAATGCAGGAATAACTAAATCCATACCTTTAATTATCTCTAATCGACTGACCACACCGATGGTCGTTACAGCCTGCAGTTCTTTTGCTTGTTCTCTTATATGAATATAATCGGGCAAATTGTTGTAAATCGTAAAATGATTCCCTTTGTGTTTTAGTTGTACATCGGAGGAATACAGTTGCGATGAACCAAAAAAACTTTCTTCAGCTTTCCGTGTGATGCAAATAAAAGCAGTTAGCACATAACGTTGTAAGAAATGAATGAGGCGCAAGGAAGGATAGATGTCTGCCATTGTGTGGGCAGTGGCGATTATCTTCTTAATGCCAAGTATTTTTAGCAGGATAATAGGAATGGCTCCAGGAGCCATATACTGTACGTGGGCAATGTCAAATTTCTGTGTACTTAGCAGTCGTTTCAATCCTTTATACAGAAGACGAATGGTGCTTGACAACCCATTCGGTCGAATGCTCTCCTCTGAAAGGCAAACAACATTGCATCCTGCTTCTTTGTAGAGCCTCTTCATCTGTATAGTATATTCAAAATAGCAAACCGTAGTGACGCGATGACCTGCATATACTAATACTTTTACCAAACTAAGCGTTTGTATCTCCGTTCCGCCAGTCATTAAACAAGGTATGCATATAAGAACATTCATCGATTTCCAGAGAGAACTAATAATACAGGTTTCGCATATTTATAGAGAATACACCTGAAAAGCACGCAAAGAATAAGGACAATGCATGGTGCAATAAAAAAGATTGTGAGGATTGCTGTTTGGCTATTCCCTAAAATATATAGTAGTGATTTCTTTATAAAGGTAAGTAAAGGTTCGTGGGCTGTATAGATAAAAAATGTGGCATTTAATAACGCGTTACGATTAAAGCGTTGTAACGAGGGAATATAGTCATATCCAAACCATAACACAAAACATCCCAAGAGTCGTAAACAGAGACTCATAGGGGCAGGGAGGTGATAGTACAGCACGTGAACAACTGTACCGATAACATATATCAAAATAATTACAATCAGTATTTTTAATGGCAGGCGATAAAAAAGTGTATCGGGGTGTACAATCGCTAAATAGACACCCAGAGAAAAGAAAAAAATGGGGTCTGAGCCTACAAAACCGATGGGAAAAGCAAATAGTCCATAGGTAATAAGTAACAATAGAAATAGGTCTTTCAACTTATGAATAAGTATCCAAAGTATAGGCGAGGCTAAAGCTAAGATAAAAAGGTCACGAATAAACCATAATTGGTAGGTATATTTGCTGTAAAAGAAAAGTGATGAAAGCAATTCCTTTGCTGAACTTATAGGAGACATGGCAAGTTCAGGATGTCCGAGTATGTTCAGAAATGTTGATATCAACGTCACCACGATAAGCCCTAAGGCATTCCACAGAACAAAAGGAATAAAGAGGGAAAAGAAGCGTTTCTTAATTTTGTACTTGAAAAACAGGAGATTATAGGGTTTATCTGTGCGAAAAAAGAGGTAGCCCGATATAAGAAAAAACATTACTACACCCACGGAGGAAAATCCGCTTGAAACAAGCGACTGCAAAGAGAAATTCCAGCCCGTAGCTCCAAAATGTGTGAGGTTGCTATGCAACCAAACAATGAGTAGTATTAGGATAAAGGAGCAAACTCTCAGTTTATGACTCTGATATGTAGGAATGAGTTCGTTCCGTTTTGTCGCCATAGATTTCTTTTAATTTGAGAAAGAAACCAAAGAAAAGAAATGGGTTAACCAATGAGGTAAGGCTATGTCCAAACACGTTGTCATAGCCCATAGAGAAGAGTATGCCGCCAAAACTTGACACCGCAAGTATGGCTCCTATTTTAGGCCAGAAAGGTTGATGGCGGCTGAATATAGAAGAGAAACAGGTGGAGATAAAGAGGATGATAAAAATGATATATAGTGTTAAACCGATAAGTCCTGTTTCACACATCAGAAGCACGTAATCGTTATGAAGGAGTAGTGCCATATTATTTTTGAGGTGTTCTTGCGAAAGCCATTCTTTTACTGAACCTACTCCCGAGCCAATAAGCTCTTTGGATTTATATAGCCTATTTAAGGCTCTTTCCCACATCTCATAGCGTCCGTTGTCGCGAATGTCTTCCTTGTTGAGTACTTCAGTAGAAACAACCTCTTCGTATTTTACATTTTCCTCAAAAAACATTTTCTCTTTTATACTGGGTACAAATGTAAGTACGGCAGCAAAAAGAAGAAATAAAATAAAAATAATTGGCACGCTTCGTTGTTTATATAAACCAATCAACGTAAGGGTTGATGCAATTGCTATACCTCCTATACCCGTTCTTACTGCTTCAAGAATGGTAGAAAGGATGAGAAGAATAGCAAATATAAGATAAATCTTTCTTTTAGTTATGAAGAATAGTAATATAGGAATGGGGAATAGCGAAGTAAAATAATCTGCAAGACCGGCATAGGTGAGGAATAGACCTGTTCCGAAAGGAGAAAAATAGACAGAGGGGTAGAATGTAGCTGAAAGTCCACCTATCCAGAACGAATAGAACACCGCTGAGAAGATAACAAAACGCATAAAAAGCATCAGCGAGTACTTAGTGTCAATAGCGTTGTAGCCGAGCCAGAAAAAGAAAAGAGGTAAGCAATACTTTACATAACCTGAGAGAATCAATTCGGTATAGCTGGCAGTTGTATAAGTTATGGTTAATAATATCCAAAGAAGCAAAACAATGTAGGTTATTGGCACTATGTGCATTTTTATCTTAAGTTTTCCGTTTATGATAAGTAACATAATAGCTACGAGCCAAATAGCATATCTCAACAATGTAAAGGGTTGAAGAAAGAAAGGTGCGGTGCATACGGTGAAGATGGTAAAGTATAAGGTCGGAGACATTACATACATTGTCTCTTCTTTATAGGGAAACTTTATGGTTCGCATCTTTTCAGATTGTGTAAAATAGATAAGAAATATCCAAAAGAGAAGAATTAATAATACGATGCCATTTATAACTGATTGCATACGTGTTTGTCTTTTCGGAGAAAGGAGTTTTTAGATACTTACTCAAAGCGTTGACTTAACTTCTCCTTTTCAAAGTTCCATATATAGGCTAAGAGATAAGAAACGAGTGTGGTGAGTATGAAAACAAGTATTCCTTTTGCCACAAAGTGAATAGAAATATCAGATAAAAAAAGGGAAAAGAGATTATATACGGGTTGATGAATAATGTAGATGCTAAATGAGAAAATCCCAATTTTGTTAAAGAGCAAATTATCAGACTTTGCAAGAAAAAGATAGATTAGCAAAAAGAATACGAGGGGTAGAAAGAATGATTGATTAATTAATTGAAGTGTACCAGTAGTTTCTATATGAATGGAATAAAAGTAATATACACTGAGTATAGTGGCGATGCCGCTGAAGATGGCTACAATGGATGTATTTATTGAGATGTGTGCCACGAGGAAACGTGATACAATCCCTAATAAGAGGAGGCGTGGTAGTAGATTAGACCAAATGGCATAAGGTGCATTACCTTCCAATAGTTGTTGCTATCTATCAATGAATAAATCAGAATAAGTACACACGAGGCTATAATAAGCAAGCGTATATATTTATTTTGATAGAAATAATAATCACGCGCAAGAAGCACTATAAACATAGTGGGTAAAAACCACAATAATCGAAACCCGATGGTATCTTTTAGGAGTATCTGCGAAGCGGAGAGAAAGGCGAGCAACGTGTTCTTTATTTCTGGTGTTTTGTGGCTTAATATACTATAACCGATTAGAAATAAAACGAAAAGCAATGTATAAGGTAGGAGAAGCCGTTTTGCATTGCGCACGATTTTTTCTTTTGAAAGCGTGGGAATAGGATAGAGGAAAGGAAGAATAAAGAATGCCCAAACGTGAAAGGAATACAGAAAAGATTTTAGCGTGAAATCTCCGTTGTGTTCCATAAGGATAGCGTTGTGACCTATAATAATTAACAACATCAACAGCCCTTTTATTTGCGTGGAATGTTTACGGGCTATGAGTGATTGTTGAAGGTTTTTACACATTATTTACAATTATAAATATCCGATAATTGTGACTTCTTTTTATTTATGGTGTGTTTGACTAACTAACTTACGGAAGTAATGAAAACTTATCAGTTTCGCAAGTATAGCCAACAAAGCGTAGCCTCACCCAGTAAAGGCAGTGAGCAATCAGTTCAGGGTAACAGCAATTCGTTTTCAACAGACTTTATCCTTCCACCTC
>CALFJG010000012.1 GCA_937877625.1 uncultured Prevotellaceae bacterium | reverse complement strand
AATAATAGAGTACGAGGGATTGAACCAGACTACCAAGAAATGGGGAAAGGTAAGAACTTACGGCGGTAAACTGACCGAAAATATAGTACAAGCCGTTGCCCGCGATATATTAGGCATCGTGATTTTACGCGCCAAGAAAGCCGGGTTAGATATAGTTTTTCATATTCACGATGAAATAGTAGTAGAAGCACCCCCTAACCAATCTTTGGCAGATGTTGAGGCTTTATTTAGCAAACCGATTGAATGGTGTAGAGATTTGCCCCTGAAAGGTGCAGGTTACACGACACCGTACTACCTAAAAGATTAGAGCGTATGACAACGAAAGATATAGCAAAGGCGCAGATATACTTTATTGGCAAAGGCGGCGAAATCCTGATAGGCGAAACCGCCGACCCGATAACGCTACAATTCATTTCAAGCACGGCGCGGTTTATCCAAGCCGACGAAAGCAAGTTTGCAACGACGGCACTAAAAGACATCGTAAAGCAAACGTAAGACAAACAGAAAACACCACAGGGCGCGATAAAAGTAGTTTGGTGAAGCAACTACACACCCGACGAAAAGAAACGCCCCAAAACGAGAATTTAGCAAAATTTTAACAATTCAAATATAGAAGTATATGAAACGAACAAGACAGAAAAGAATTAACCGGGTGTAGTTTAGGCTGCATCGGAACGATAATAGCACTTATCGTAGTAGTCGATTTATTAGTGTTAGGCGTGAAATCGGCTATATGGCTTTGGAACTTTTAAGCACTATTTAATAACATCTAAAAAAGTAAAGTTATGACAGAAAAACAAGAAGTGAAATTGCAACTTTTGGATAAGTTTGCAAACATCGAGAAGCCCGAAACCGTAGATTTTTGCCGTAAGGCTTATGAGTTTTTGGCAGAGGGTGAAACAACGCCACAGCCACAGGCGGGCGCAGTAGTAGCAGCCGACCAAGAGCCGGACGGTATTTATTTGGTATTGGACGGTGGTAGGCACATACTATTTAACGGCGACAACAACGCCGACGATTGCGCCGCTTGCATCGGTATTGGGGTTAAGTGGGGCAGCAAATCCATTGTGGTAGCACTTAACGACCAAGCCGACGGCGAAGATATTACGCTGACCGCTAACAAAGACAAAGGCGATTACGCCGGTTACATTGACAACTATTTAGATGCCGTAGCCGATTGGAACGGCAAAGCCAACACGGAGCACCTAAAGAAAATCGGGCTTAATCATAATATCGCTTTGCCCGATGGTTGGTACATTCCAAGTTTGGGCGAATTGTACTTTGTATTCCTCAATCGCAAAGCCATTAACGCCGCTTTAGAATATGTAGGCGGCAAAACGATTGATAGTTATTGGTATTGGACTTCTACCGAGTTCAGCGCGACCAACGCCTGGCGTCTGAACCTCACCAGCGGCATCGCCAGCGGCAGCGCTAAGGCATCGTACACGTATCGAGTTAGGGCCGTGTCAGCATTTATTAGTTAGTTTTTAATCTTTAGTTATTAACCTTTAGCCCGGCGAAAGCCGGGCATATACAAAGCAAGAAAGATGAAGATAATAAACAGATATAACCGCCGTGTGCGCATCGTGGAAGAGGTGCAGGATTTACGATACGTTGCACTACCTAACGACTTTGAAAACAATTACGGCCCCACAGACGATTTGCCGGTGTACTTTGTCGCAAGGGTAGAAATCAAAGTAGCATGGTTTTGGGTAACGCTATGTAGTGAGAGTTGCGACATTTCAGACGGCGACACAAGACCGTACATTATTAACCGCGCAAAGAATTTGTGCAAAAAGATTGAGGGCAAAGAAGATGAATAACGACAGCAAGAAAAATCGCCAATGGGTGCAAGGTGAGTTATTCCCGGAGTATGCTAACCCACAGGGGGGGGGGAGCAAGTCAGTAACCAACATAACAACAATATCGTAAAATGAAAGTAGCATTGTGCCGCACTTGCATAGCATACACAGCCGAGAGCGACAACCCCGACTATGGAACTTGCGCAGTATCGGGGTGCTTGGTATGCGAGTGTGCGCAAGGCTGCATAGATTGGCGGTATTACAAAATTTGGAGGCCCTGACTATGAAACGATATTGTGTTACAGCGATTAACCGGCTAACAGGAGAACGGCAAATAATATCGCCGCCTTGTAGCCAAGAAAATGCCGACGCTATCCGCGCCCGATTGGTTAAGACCAAACCCGGAAAGCGACCCTATACCAACCCGCTAACGGTGGAATATCCGAAGCAACTTAATTTATTCACTAAAACTTTAGATGTATGATTTTTCACATAGATAGAAACATATTGCTTGCAGCGTTGCAGCGCATCAGTTACGGCGTAGCAACAGCCAAGAAAGCAAACAACATGGTAAGAGGTAACAGCATTTACCGATGCTTTGTGTTTGATGCTGATTGCGACCAACTCACAATCAAAGCCACCGATTTAGATGTGTATATGAGCGAGGCGGTAAGTATCGGCAACCCAAACGCAGAGAAAAAGACATTTGCAGTTGAGGCCCGCCCATTCCTACGAGCCATTAAGACACTTGAAAGCCAAAATCTACGCATCGAGGTTTTGGAGTACCAGATTATCGTTACCCATTCAATAGGCAGCTTTGCTTTTCCATTGGATAATAATGTTACGATATTCGACACGCTCAAAGAGCCGATGATTAACCCAGCAACGGCGCACACATTAAAATTTGAGGCCCCCGGCTTACGCTCAATCCTGAATCGGTGCAGTTTCGCAGTAGCCGACGACCAATTAAGGCCCCAAATGAATGGCGTATGTTTACGATTTACAAATGAGTTTACCGATTTTGTAGCGTCAGACGGACACCGTTTAGCGAGAATCCGTAAACGCCCAATGTTGGAGTGTGAAAGCCCGGTAGATATGATTATGCCCCGCCAAGTGGTTAGCATACTGCAAGCCATAACACCGAAAACTGGCTTTGTTGAAATGGCGTTTAACGAGTACATACCCCAAGACCCCAACAGCAAAGAGAAAGTACCCGCCGCCGTGTGTGCTATCTATATGGACGGTGTGCGTATCGTATTCCAGCC
>CALFJG010000011.1 GCA_937877625.1 uncultured Prevotellaceae bacterium | reverse complement strand
GAGTGGGAGACATCAAGTTCTTTATGTACAGGCTGGCTACACTTTATTCTTAATTAGCTCAGGCTTTATCAACTGGGGAAATCCGCTGAGCCAGAAGAGTTTGCGCGCGGTGCTTGTGGTGACGGCTTCCACCTCTTCGGTTGTCACGCCATAGACCTCCGACAGTTTTTCCACGACGAGGGGTATGTAGGCGGGTTCGTTGCGTTGTCCCCGGTGTGGTGTGGGTGCGAGGTATGGTGCATCGGTTTCGAGTACGATGCGACTTAGTGGCACGGCCTCGCATAGGACGCTTGGCAGCAGGCTTTTTTTGAAGGTGACTGTTCCTCCTATGCCGAGGCAGAAGCCCTCGAAGGCCAGCAGCTCGCGTGCCTCGTCGGTGGTGCCGCCGAAGCAGTGGAAGATGCCTCCCCGGAGTTTATGGCGCAGCGGCCACAAGGTGTCCACTATCTGGCAGTGTGCGCGGCGGCTGTGTATGACGAGCGGCAGGGAGTAGTTTGCCGCCCACTCCGCTTGCTTGCGAAACGTACGTATCTGCTCCTCCTCGCGCGACGTGTCCCAGTATAGGTCAACACCCACCTCGCCCACGGCAACAAAGGGGTGACCCGGCATGGCGAGCATCGCTTCCATTCGTTCCAACACGCCTCCCGTGTCGCTCTCGGGCAGTTCGGTGGGGTGGAGGCCGAGCATCGGAGCGCAAAGGTCGGGCCACTGCTGGCACGTGTACAGCAGTCGTGGCAGCGTTTTTTCATCTATTGCCGGCAGGAGCAACTTTTCTGCGCCGGCTGCGCGTGCTCGGGCTATTACTTCCTCGCGGTCGTCGTCGAACTCGGGCAGATAGATGTGCGTATGTGTGTCGATAAACATCGGTGTGTGCTTATATGAACGAACGGAGCGGACGTGTGGTGCGCTACTTGCCGCGTGTTATTTTTTGCGTTGCATCAGGTTCTCCGCCCATTGCCAGAGCGGGCGTTTTTGCGGCTCGGGGAGTGGCAGGAGTTCGTAGAAGGCGCGTGCCTCGTCGTAGTAGGCACTCACGGCTTTGTCGCAGAGGGTGCGCACGCCGAGCGTGTCGTAAATTGCCGTGACGCGCGCGATGCGTGTTTGCTCCGCTGTGTCGCGGTTGCTGATGAGTGTGAGCAGTTCCTGGTGCTCGTTAGTTGAGGCGAGGGTGAGTGCCGTGAGTAGGGGGTATGTCTTTTTCCCGCAGGCTATATCTCCGCCGTTGGCCTTCCCGAAGACGCGCGGGTCGCCCCACACGTCGAGCGCATCGTCTTGGAGTTGGAACGCCAGACCCACTTTTTCGGCAAAGGCATAAAGGAGGTTGCAGTCTTGTTCGTCGGCCTCGGCGATAATGCCTCCCGCCTTGGCGGCGCAAGCCACGAGGATGCTTGTCTTTAGACGGATCATCTCGAGATATTCGTCAATCTCCACCTCGTCGGCGGCGCGCTGTTCGAGGTTCATATCGTATTGCTGTCCTTCGCACACGCCAATAAACGTGTCGATAAAGAGCCGCTGCAGTTCGTCGTGCCGTTTACAGCGGCAGTTGCCCAACTGGCGCAGTGCGAGTAGCAACATCGTGTCGCCCGAGAGCACCGCTGTGTTTTCGCTCCAGCGTTTCCATACGGTGGGCCGCCCGTGTCGCAGGTCGGCGTTGTCCATCAGGTCGTCGTGGAGTAGGGTGTGGTTGTGATAGGTCTCTATGGCAATGGCCGCCGGCAGTGCTTGTTGCGGCGAGGCACCGTATGCTGCCGCTGCGGTGAGCAAGAGTACGGGGCGTATGCGCTTTCCACCGCCCTCAAGGGTGTACTTCACGGGTTCGTAGAGGCCTTCGGGACGTGCGGGATAGGGGAGTGCCGCCAGTGCCTCGTTGATGAGAGAAAGGAAGTCGGACATAATGTTGTTCGTTGTTGTTTGCTAATCGGCGTGAAAACTTACGGGAATGTAGATACGTGCCTTGTGAAGCGTTCCGTCGTCGCGCCATCTCCATAGAGGCATCCGCTTCACGGCGTTGAGTGCTGCGGCATCGAGCAGCGGGTGTGCCGACTGGCTCACCCGGGGCTCTGTGGCACGCCCGAGGGCATCTATCGTCACACAGACCACCACGTCGCCTTCTATCTTGGCTGCGATGGCCTCTTTGGGGTATTCTATATGCCTGTCGAGCCAACGTGTTAAAGCCACATAGCCACCGGGGAAGTCCGGTACCCCCGGAAGGATTTCTGTGTCTTTGATCTCCTCCTCTATCACAGGCGCGAGGCTGTCGAGTTGTAGCACACTGTCCTGCACAAGGCGCACTATCGTCGTTTCGCCCACCTGCATCGTTGTAGGCCCTTGCTGAGCCACCTCGGCCACGGTGGGGGGTATGGTGTCCACAATCGCTATCTCGCCGCCCGAGGCCTCGGGTGCGGCGGCGGCAGTGGCTTGTCGGCCCGGCGAAACGCGATGCAGTTTGTTGAGTTCCTCAATGTCCAATTGCTTCATCTCGGTTTGCTGCTCTATTTCGGCCATGCTATGGCGCACCGCCGTACGTACCGCCACGTTGAAAGCCACCGGGATTGCCGCCAACGCTATCGCCACGCCGTACACCCACGCCACCGCGCGCGTGAGGCGCCGGGCGTAGGTGCTTCGGAGCTGGTAGGCACCATAGTCGCGATTGCGGTTCGTCCAAATTTGTGCGAGCCACCTCGTACTGTATAATAAATGCGTTTGTAACACGTTTATTTAAAAGCGACAACGTAATTTTGCCGTGCCTCAGCGTAGTTTCGTCCGTCTGAGAGCCGCAAGCAAATCGCCTGCAAAGGTAGTGGCAAACCGCCGAGCGCGATATGCCATCAGCCTTAAAAATTGCAAAAAGCGCGCAAACAAAGCCCGTACGCATCATTGCCGATGAAAAAAACCGCCGTTCTGATACTCTCGTTTGTTAGCCTGACCGCCGCTTACGGCCAGGGCATAGCGTCATCGTTTTCTGTGCTGCGGTTGCCGGCTTCTACCCACGTGGCAGCCCTCGGCGGGGAGCATATCTCGCTCGCCGTGGACGACGCGCCGAGTGCCGGCTTTGCCAACCCCGCACTCTACGCCGGCGTGGAGCCTAAATCGCTCGGCCTGCAGTTTATGACGCTGCCCGACGGCGGCAGCCACTTTGGTGCGCAGTACGTCCACGCCTTCGGTGAGCGCCACACCGCCGCCGTCACCGCCTCATGCCTCAGCTACGGCTCTATGGACGAAACCGATGAGCAGGGCATCAAGTCCGGCACGTTCACACCCAAGGACGTCAGCATAGGAATAGGCTACAGCTATCTGCTGGCCGATTTGCTCAGCGGCGGAGCAAACCTCAAGTTTGTGAGTAGCTCCTACGGCAAGTACAGCACCCTCGCCCTGGCAGTAGATCTGGGTTTGAACTACTACGACCCCGACCTCGACCTCTCCCTCTCGGCTGCGCTGCTCAACATAGGCCGACAGGTAAAAACCTTCGAGGACGGCGAGCGTCAGCACCTGCCGTTCAACGCTGTCGTGGGCGGCACCTGGGGGTTGGCATATGCGCCGGTGCGTGTGTCGCTGACGCTCTCCGACCTCACGCGATGGAAAGCCTCCGACTATTTCACGGCGGGCAAGAAACTAAAATTCACCCGCCTGGCCATCAATCACGTCACCGTCGGCGTGGATGTGGTCTTGAGCCGAGCCATCACGCTAAGTGCCGGATATAATGCCCGCCGCGCTTACGAACTCAAGCAGGCCGGCGGCTCCCACTGGGCAGGCCTGAGCGGCGGCATCTCACTATCGCTGCGGCGTGTCCGCTTCGGCGTGAGCTACAGCCAATATGCTCTCTCGGCAAACAGCTTAGGATTCAACGCAGCCTATACCTTCTAAATCGGAAATACAATCCTGTAAGACTTCTATTCTGATAAAAATCCTGCGTCCCGCCTCCAAAAAATTTGAAGGTGGGACTAATTTTTTACAAAGTCGGACTAAGAATTCAAAGTGTGACTATATTTTTACAAACATAGTTTATATTCTTAAAAATATACGTTATATTTCGTCAAATATAGTCACACTTTGAATTCTTAGTCCGACCTTGTAGAAAATTCATCGGACTACAAAACTTCTTGAAACGCCACTCCGATTTTAAAAAACCGACCGTCTGCATCTTAAAATCCAAACTTTGCGGCTTCGGAATGCAATAAATTGGCTTTCTGTTGGTTTAAAAGAAGCATTTGTGTGGCTCTTGTGCCACAAAATGCCACGTTTTGTATGACGAAAACGCCGAGAATAAAAAGCCTGTCGCTTCTGCTCCTCGCCGCAGCCGTCTGGCTGTGGCCCACCGCCCCCGTGCGTGCGCAGCAAGAGCCCGAATATGCCCACTATTTTGAACTCGAGCCGCAGTACAACCCTGCCGCAGTGGGCAAGACCGAGCAAATGCTTATCAACGCCGCCTATCAGAGCCACGCCACAGGCTACGACGATGCCGGCGGCACAATGCTTCTCTCGGCCAACACCGCCTTTCGCATCGGCGGCACACGCCACGGCGTGGGAGCACTGTTTCAGAACGACGAGATAGGCCTCTTCTCCACCAAGCGTTTTGCTGTGCAATACGCCTTCCTCTTCCGTCTGCTGGGCGGCACGCTAAGCCTCGGTGCCGAGGCGGATATGATAAACGAGAGTGTGGATGGTACAAAGGCCGACCTTATCGATGCCTCCGACCCAGCCTTTTCCAACAGCGAGATGACGGGTTCGAGCTTCGGCTTCTCGGCCGGCATCTACTATCAACGCGGAGCATTCCACGCCGGACTCTCCGCCCTACACCTCACTTCGCCGACGCTCGAACTCGGCGAGACCAACGAATACCACTTACAGCCACACTATTATTTTACAGCAGGATACAATATACGCACGCGCAATCCGTTTTTCAAAATAGAGCCTCGCGTGCTGCTCAGATACACCGGCAACGAGCTGCGAGCCAACATCACCGCCGTTTTGCGCTACGAGAAAGAGAAGAAACGCCTTTTCGGAGGCGTTACCTACACCCCGGAACGTAGCGTGACGGCCTTTGTGGGCGGTATGTTCCACGGCGTAAACCTCAGCTACAGCTACGAAGCCTTCACCAGCGGACTCGGGCTGGGTTACGGCCAACACGAGGTGACGCTCGGCTATAGCCTCGACCTCGATTTCAGTAAACGAGGGCGCAACTACCATAAGAGCGTGCGATGGCTTTGAACCCCCAGCGAGTACCACGGCAAAAGAAACAATTCAACCCACATAACAACCTCCCAACGCTATGAAAGTAACAACAATATCTGCCCTTCGCCTCTTCGTGCGCCAGTGCCTGCTGCTGTTGCTCGCCCTGCCCGTACTGGGGTGGGGCATCGCCTCCTGCGCCTCCAACAAAGGGGCTATGGCAAACGGCGGCGAAGTGACCGGACAGCGCAGCCAAAACATCGGCGAGCCAGTGCCATACGGCATGGTGGAGATAAAACGCGGCTTTCTCAACGTAGGCCTTGAGAAGACCGACACCCTCTGGGGCCGCAACATACCCGCGCGAGCCATCAGTGTTGATGGCTTCTGGATGGACCAAACAGAGGTGACCAACTCCATGTATCGTGAGTTCGTCAACTACGTGCGCGACAGCATCATCCGCGAGCGGCTCGCCGACCCCGCATTCGGGGGCGACGAAACCTATCGCATAGAGGTGGACCGCAACGGAGATCCTATCACGCCGCATCTTAATTGGAGCCGACCCATACCCTGGCGCAAGCCCAGCGAAGAACAAGAGCGCGCCATCAATAGCGTGTATAAGCAACACCCCATTGATGGCACCTTGATGCTTGATGCATCGCAGCTCAACTATCGGTATGAAATCTTCGACTACGAAAAAGCCGCCCTGCGCAAATATCGTCTCAACCCCGCCGAGCGAAGTCTCGACACCGACCACCCCGCCGACCCCAACGAGGTAGTGATGATTTCCAAGGACACAGCATATATCGACGACAACGGAAACATCGTGCGCCAAACCATAGAACGACCCTTGAGCAGCCTTTACGACTTCCTCAACACCTATATCGTGAACGTCTATCCCGACACTACGTGCTGGGTTAACGACTTTACCAATGCCAACAACGGGGTATATATGAAACTCTATTTTAGCAGTCCCGCCTATAACGACTACCCCGTTGTCGGTGTCACGTGGGAGCAAGCCGAAGCCTTTTGCCACTGGCGCACGGAGCATCTGCTGCGCGGCCTCGGCCCACAAGCACGCTACATACAACGCTACCGCCTGCCCACCGAGATAGAATGGGAATACGCCGCCCGAGGCAAGGAGGGCAACCCCTTTCCCTGGGAGGCGCAGGACGATGGCAATAGCACCAAGAACGGAGAAGGATGCTTCTATGCCAACTTCAAACCCGACCGCGGCAACTACACCGAGGACGGCAACCTAATCACCAGCCGCGTATCCACCTACGGTGCCAACAGCAACGGACTTTACGATATGGCCGGCAATGTAGCAGAGTGGACAAGCACCGTCTATACCGAGGCCGGCGTAAACGCTATGGCCGACCTCAATCCACAACTCGACTACCGCGCAGCACAGGAAGACCCCTACGTACTAAAACGCAAAAGCGTCAGAGGCGGCTCGTGGAAAGACCCCGTGAGCTACATACGCTCCGCCTGGCGAACATGGGAGTACCAGAACCAGCCACGCTGCTTCATAGGATTTCGGTGCGTACGTTCCAAAGCCTCCACACAAACTGGGAGAATGAAAAAAAATAAGCACTAACACAATACGACGAAAGGGCTACGAAATCACGACATAAAACCTATGTGCGATTGTTTCAGTACGATTGTTTAGCCTATTCAAACAATCGTTGATTTAGAAGCCCCCTCCAACCGCTTCAATCCATAGACGATAAATCATTATGGCCAGAAAAATAGACCTCGTAGTACGCCTGCAACACTGGATGGACAGTGTGCCCGGCCAAACGTTTCTCAACTACGCCTACAGCTGGGGTGCATCAATCGTTATCCTCGGCGCACTCTTCAAACTCACCCACCTACCCGGTGGCAACCTGATGCTCTTTATCGGTATGGGCACCGAGGTCGTCGTGTTCTTTATCTCGGCGTTCGACCGTCCGTTCGACAAGACAGAAGTGGGCAAGGTGCTCCCGCCCGACTACCAAACCGACGAGGAGATAGCCGCCGCCCTCGAAGCCGCAGAGCGCGGACAAACGGCCTATATGCCCCATCCCGTTATCATAGGTGATACGACCAGCGACGACGAAGACGACGAGGCCGACACGCTACCCGCCGCCACTGTTGACACGCCGCAGCCACAAACACAGCCCGCCACAGCGGCCGCACCGGCTGCCGCCGGCGGACAACACGTAGTGGTAGGCCCCGCCGCGCCGCAAACCATTGTTATACACGGAGGCGGACAAGCCACCGACGCCACCGCGGAGGTAACGACCGAACCCGCCGCCGACGAGACACACGGTGCCGCCGCCGAGCCACTACCCGCCGCCGCCGACCTAGGTATCAACATCCCACAAAACGCCAACAGCCAGCAACTCGCCGCCGTCATTCGCGAAGCAAACGATGAGCTGCTGCGACGCGCACAGGCCGTCCTCTCGCCTGAGATGGAGGCTGTGACGAAGACATATATAGAACGCCTGCGCACACTCACCGAGACACTGTCGAAAGTGGACGAGCAAAGCGCACGCCTGGCCAACGACAACGAAGAGATGGAGCGTCTCAGCCGCACACTCACCAGCATAAACAGCATTTACGAGCTACAACTCAAAGGTGCCAGCGCACAAATCGTAACCATTGACCAAATCAACGAACAGACACACAACCTCGTTCGACAGATAGAGGAACTCAACGGTGTCTATGCCCGAATGATACAAGCCCTTACCATTAACGCCGGAGCCGCAGTAGGAGCCGCCGGTAAGCAGTAGCACACAAGCACAAAACAACCCCATTCCACCACGGACCAACTGGAACTTTCATTATGCCCGTAAAGAAGAGACCGGTCTCGCCGCGCCAGAAAATGATCAACCTGATGTATATCTTGTTGATGGCTATGCTGGCACTCAACGTCTCAAGCGATGTGCTAAAAGGGTTCACCCTGATGAGCGACAGCCTGAAACGCACCACCGATGCTACGACGCGCGAGAACGAAAACCTATACAACGACTTCGCACAGATGGCCGAGCGAAATCCCGACGCGGTGAAGACGTGGTTTGACAAAGCCACCGTGACAAAGCGCAAGGCCGACGAACTCGTGAAGTATATCATCGACTTGCGACAGGCTATAGCCCGCGAAGCCGATGGTGCTGATGCCGACCCCGACAACCTCGACGACAAAGAAACACTCAACGCTGCCGAAGTCGTGATGCTCAACCCGATGACCAACCAAGGCGAGAAGTTGCGCAAAATGATAACGGACTATCGCGAGCTAATCCTCTCACATCTCACCGACCCGCGTCAGCGTGCCATCGTCGCCTCAAACCTAAGCACCGATGTGCCCTCGCGACAAGAAACCGTGGGGCAGAACTGGGAAGAGTATATGTTTGAGCAAATGCCTGCCATTGCCGCCGTGACGATGCTCTCCAAGTTGCAAAGCGACATTATGGCCTCCGAGAGCGAAGTGTTGCGAACACTCCTGGCCAACGCCAACATTCAAGACATTCGCGTGAATGAGGTACGTGCCTTCGTCGTCCCCGGGAAGACTATTTACGAGCCCGGCGAGACATTCACGGCCAATATCTTTGTGGCTGCCGTCGACACCACAGCAAAACCGCGCATATACGTCAACGGAGAGGAGGTGGCACTCGACGGGAAGTATAGTTTCAACGTACCCTCCCAGCCCGGCAACTACACACTCAGCGGATACGCCATAATGCCCAACATCTTCGGCGAGATGATACGCCGCGACTTCTCGCAGACCTACAGCGTGGGGCGCGCAAACACCAACACCACCACTAACCCTGTTACCAATATCTCACCGCACGTCAGCCCGCCACTCGGCTCCGCCACGCTCGCTGCCGACTTGATGAACGTGCTCTACGCCGGCTTTGACAACCCGATGAGCATCAGTGTGAGCGGCATCGATGCCAGCACCATTTCGCTCAGTATGACGGGCGGCACACTCACCAGCTTAGGCAATAACAAATATACCGCACGCCCCGCCGCCGTAGGGCAAAACTGTGTCTTTACCGTCAGTGGCACACATCAGGGCGTGGCACAAACCATCGGCACGTTCACCTTCCGCGTGCGTAAGCTGCCCGACCCGACACCCTATATCCCAGCCGGCGGCGACCGCTTCAAAGGCGGGCGACTCTCCAAAGGAGCTGCGGCATCGCTCGGCGCACTCCATGCCGCTATCGACGACGGGTTGCTTGACATTCCGTTCACCGTGACAAGTTTTCAGGCTGTATTCCACGACCGTATGGGAAACAGCATCGTGGAGCCCTCGGCCGGAGCTAACTTCACCGACCGACAGCGTAGCCTCATACGCGATATGCGCCGCAACCAGCGTTTCTATATCAGCAACGTGCATTGTATAGGCCCCGACAAGATACCTCGCGTACTGCCCAGCGCGATGGAGATTATCGTCAACTAAACACACACCGCACCACTCCGACCATAGAATTTCCAACGTACAACACCCCAAGAGATATGAAAGCCACAACGATTTATAGCCTCGCACTCATAGGCCTCCTGCTCGCTACAAGCATTAACGTCAGCGCACAGCCCACACGCCGGCGCAACGAGCAGACCACACAGCAAAGCCGCACACAAACACCACGTGTGGGAGGTGCCACCTATCGAGAGTTCCCCGCTGCACAGGCTATGCCCGCCGATGCCGACTGGCGCAGAGATGTGTATCGCGAGCTCGACCTGATGAAAGACGAGAACGCACCGCTCTACTATCCCACCGTACCACAGAATGGACGCAGCAGCCTGTTTACCTACCTCTTCAAACTCGTGCTGCGCGGGCAGGTAAAAGCGTATCGCTACAATATGCAAGGCACCGAGGATTTCAGTGCTAACAACACCGAACGGCCACTCGACGTGATGCAACGCTTTGAAATTCCCTACGACACCGCCGGCGGGCGTATGCGCATCAACGATGTGGATATTCCCAGCGAAGAAGTGACGAGCTATTTCTTGAAAGAGAGTACCTACTACGACCAGCATACCGCCACGTTCCATTCGCGGGTGGTAGCACTCTGCCCCGTACTCCATCGCGGCGACGACTTTGGCGGCACAGCCAAACGCCCGATGTTTTGGGTGAAATACGAAGACGCCGCACCCTATCTGGGAAAACTTATGCTGCTCTATAGCAACCTCAATAATGCAGCACAGATGTCCGCCGACGATTATTTCACACAAAATTTCTATAAAGGCGACATCTATATGGCTACCAACCTGCAAGACCGCCTACTTATCTCAAGCGACGACGAATTCTTGGAGAGCGACTCCAGCCTGCAAGCCCAGCGCAACGTCATAGAGCAGCAACTCACCGACTTTGAACAGCACGTATGGCGCGGCGACAGCGTGGAGCAGCCTCTTCCCGAGGCACTACCCGAGCCTGTACAGACCGACAGTGCCGACGTGAGTGCCGCCGACGAGCAGACAGCAGTGCAAACCAGTCGCCGTGGCACAAATGCACGACGTAGCGGCAACAACCGCCGACAGCGTTCCTCGGCCAACAAACCACGACAACAGAAGCCACGTAGCAGGGCAAGCGGCTCAAACTATAGCGTACGCCGCCAACGCCACTAATCCTCGCCTATTATCCACTCGTTTTTTTTGGCAGCCTGCTATGACAAAATAGGTGGCTTTGGTTTCTAAATCAGTCCGACTGCTTTCAAAACCAAAGCCACCTCTCTTTTTTGCCACACGGTAACGAACAGCACAGATAGGACGAGCACCAAACCAACTCCTCTTGAAGTGCATACAACCGGCACAATTTCACAGAGCGTATCCTATTGTGGTGTATGTACAAGAGGGCTTCACCACCCCCTGCTTAACCATGTATTGCTTGAAAAGTCAAAACACACAAAGAGTTAGGCCGTTTTTCTTTGTGTGATACTTGCAATTTCCGCCGCTGTTTGCTACCTTTGCGGCGTAATCAACGACGATTTCGTGCTTATGAAACGACTTTTCGTGCTTTTCACCCTATCGCTCACCCTCGTGAGCCTCTCAGCGCAAGCACAGACCACCATTAAATACGGCACACTGAGTTACAATGCCTTGATGCGTGAGATGCCCGAGTACGGACTGATGCAGAGCCGCCTCACATCGTTGCGAGCAGCATACCAAAGCGAGGTGCGCTACAACGAGCAGACCTTTGAAACAATGTTCGCCGACTACCTCAGCGGTCAGCAAACCTTTGCCGCCTCTATCTTGGCAAAGCGACAACGCGATTTGCAAGAGGCACTCGAAAAAAGCCTCGCCTTTCGCGCCGAGGCCGACAGCCTGCTCCAAGCAGCCGAGGCCGAGATGCTCGTGCCGATACGCGCACGCCTTGACAGCGTTATTGCCGAAGTAGGAGCGGAGCGCGGATACGAATACATCATCAACACCGACCAGGGCGTCTTCCCCTTCATACATCGCACCGTGGCCGAGGATGCCACGCCCTATGTGCGCGAACGTCTCAACGCCCGCAAAGAATGATAAGCCACGATAAGCAAACGGGTAGTATCGGTGTGTTCGACTCGGGCTATGGTGGGCTAACCATCTTACGACAGATACGCCAATACCTGCCGCAGTACGACTACATATATCTCGGCGACAACGCACGTGCTCCCTACGGGCCACGCTCCTTTGAGGTAATCTACAACTATACGCTACAGGCGGTTGAAGCACTCTTTGAACGTGGGTGTCAACTCGTTATCTTAGCCTGCAACACAGCCTCGGCCAAAGCCCTGCGTACCATACAGGAGCGCGACCTACAGAAATGGAACGACGGACACCGCGTACTCGGCGTGATACGCCCCACGGTGGAAGCACTGGGCAGTATCACACGCAGCCGACACGTCGGATTGCTGGCCACACCCGGTACCGTCGACTCCCATTCCTACGAACTTGAACTGCAGAAACTCTACAACGATATCCGACTAACAAGTGTGGCTTGCCCGATGTGGGTGGCCTTGGTGGAATACGGCGAGTTCGACTCCCCCGGGGCAGACTATTTCATAAAAAAACGCATAGAAACCGTCTTGCGAAAAGACCCCGCGGTAGATACCTTGGTACTCGGTTGTACGCACTTCCCCCTGCTGATGGAGAAGATAACGAAATACACCCCGGCGGGTGTGAGGCTCGTTTCGCAAGGAGAATATGTGGCGCGAAGCCTGGTGGCTTATTTAGAACGCCACGAGGCGATGCGCACCGCCTGCACTACAGGCGGCACGTGCCAGTATCTTACCACAGAAAACGCCGACACCTTCGCCCGAACAGCAACAATCTTCCTACATAAATCCATAAGAAAAGTAGAGAAGATAGAACTCTAACATTCCGTTCTTGCACCCGACAGAAGTATAAAACCATATAAATATGAAAGCACACACCCTTTTATCCGTAATTGTTCTCTTTGGCCTCCTCACGGCCTGCGGCGGTAGTCAGCAGGGTAACGAAGCTCCACTTACCGACACTACTGAACTCCTGGAAGGCAGTGCCGAAGAAACACAGCGTTTCCTTGACCAAGAAGGCGACATCATCAGCGATGAGAGCCTTGACACACTGCCCGCTCCCGAAGACCTGCCCGATGCCGAGGACAACGAAACCGATCTTCCCCCCATTGAGGACTAAAACACAATAACAAAATAACACTACTATGATAGACGTAAAAGAACTCCTTGCCTCGCTTGACGAGCGTATGGAAATGAGTGTGATGCATCTCGAGGAGAAACTCTCGCGCATACGCGCCGGACGTGCCAATGTCCATATCCTCGACAGCGTACGTATTGACTACTACGGCCAAAAGTCACCGTTGCAAGTAGCTGCAAGCCTCACCACGCCGGATGCGCGCACCATTGCTATCAAGCCGTTCGACAAGTCAATGTTTAAAGAAATAGAACGCGCCATCATCAACAGCGACGTAGGCATTATGCCCGAAAACAACGGCGAGATAATACGTGTGAACATTCCCGCGCTGACCGAGGAACGCCGCCGACAACTCACAAAACAATGCAACGGCGAGGCAGAGGACGCCAAGATTGCGGTACGCAATATACGTCGTGAGGGCGTGGATAAACTGAAAAAGGCTGTAAAAGACGGCCTGAGCGAGGATTTAGGAAAAGATGGCGAGGCCGACCTGCAGAAACTCCACGACAAACATATTAAGGCCATTGATGAACTCCTTGAAAAGAAGAACAAGGAAATTATGACAGTCTGATATGGATTCTACTCAGAAGGAATATCTCGTTTATATACTCTTCCAAGGTCTGTTGAAGTTGCTAAAAGTAGCACTCATCATTTTGGCAAGTTATATAGTGATGTCCTTGCTTTTCGATTTCCCTTTGTGGATGACGATACTGGTGGCCATCGGTATTATAATACTTGTTTGAGCCGATGAAAGAAGCGGTGGCGCACGGGCTTGTGGTAAAAAGCACTGGCAGTTGGCAAACTGTGCTTAGCGACAACGGCGACACGGTGCTTTGTAAAGTGAAAGGCAACCTAAGGCTACGCGGCTTGCGCAGCACAAACCCCGTAGCCGTCGGCGACGGGGTTTCGTTTGTTGTAGGAGCAAACAACGGCGTAGGATGGATATGCGACATTGACGAGCGACGAAATGCCATCATCCGACGCTCGCCAAACCTCTCCAAACAGAGCCATATCCTTGCTGCCAATATCGACCAAGCCGCGTTGCTTTTCACTATCGCGCGTCCCGAAACAACAACAACCTTTGCCGACCGCTTCCTCGCCGCAGCCGAGGCATACGGTGTGGAGACGCTCGTGGTGTTCAACAAGATAGACGAGCTGCCGCCAGAAAGCCTTGCGCAAAAAGAAGTGTTGCGAAAAACATACGAGGCGGCAGGCTATCGCTGTTACGACATTTCAGCCCTTGACGGCACTGGCGTAGATGCCTTGCGAGAGGTGCTACAAGGAAAACTAACACTGCTCTCAGGGCATAGCGGCACGGGCAAGAGTACATTGCTCAACCGCCTGATACCCGATGCACACGCGCGCACAGCACCCATCAGCGAAGTACACGGACAAGGTATGCACACCACTACCTACAGCACGCTCTATCCCCTTGACGGGGGCGGCGCACTGATAGACATTCCGGGTATCAAAGGCTTTGGCACAGTAGATTTCAAAATTGCCGAGGTGTCCCACTATTTTCGTGAAATCTTTGCCCTGAGCCACGCCTGTCGATATGGCGGTTGTACACACACCCACGAGCCAGGATGCGCCGTACGCGACGCACTACAACAAGGAAGACTCCCACATTCACGCTACGCTTCCTACCTTTCTATGCTTAAAGACGAAACAGAAAGTAAATACAGAGAAAAAAACATACAATAATCTTTATCCAACGAGCATTAACCAAAAGCACCTAAGCGTAGCAACGTCTATGGGTTTTGGTGAATGGTTAACGTAAAGAAATTTTTTAGTTACGATGAAAAAGCTGTTAACAACTCTTTTGCTCTTAGCGTTAGCAACCTTTGCTAATGCCCAGACAGCCCGTGAAGAAATCTATGCCGACCTCCACCGCTCGGCCTCTAACTATCTGGCTTATCCCGAACCCACAGGTGTACATTATACCGCCGCACCGCGCGGCTATAAACCTTTCTACATTAGCCACTATGCCCGCCACGGCTCGCGCTGGCTCATAGGAAAAGACGAATATCCAGCCCCTGTGCGCCGCCTCAACAGAGCAAAACGTGCAGGAGTACTCACTCCTGTAGGTGAACGCGCATTAGCTATTCTGGATAGTGTGGAACGGATGTCGAACGGTCGCCTCGGTGAGCTCACACCGCTCGGACACCGACAGCACAGAGGCATTGCGCAACGTATGTACAAAAACTTCCCAGAAGTGTTTGACGGCGATGTGTCAGTAGATGCTCGCAGCACTGTGGTGATACGCTGTATCCTCTCTATGCAAGCAGAGTGTATGGCACTGCAAGCACTCAACCCGAAACTACGCTTTCGCAATGATGCCAGCCACCACGATATGTATTATATGAACTATGAACACGACGACAATCTCAGTAAATTTCGCGGAGAACCCGATGCGCGGCGTACACGCGATGACTTCTGGAAACAAACGGTGGACAGCCGACGCTTTGTGAGCCAACTTATCAGCGATGAAAACTATATCAAAGACAGCGTGAATAGTGATGCTCTGATGAACAGCATTTTCAATGTGTGCTCTAATATGCAGAGCCTTGACACAGACCTTGACCTCTATTGGCTCTTTACTCCCGAGGAGTGCTACCAACTTTGGCGTAACAGCAATCTCGGCTGGTATATCAACTATGGTGCCTCGCCACTTACCAAAGGCAAAATGCCCTATTTTGAAGCCAACCTCCTACGCAACATTATTGAAACCGCAGATACCTGCATTACACAGCAACACCCCGGAGCAACGATGCGCTTCGGCCACGAGGTGGTGATTTATCCACTTGCCGCACTGATGGAACTCGGTAACTATGGAAAGGCTTACACCGATCCCTATACGCTCGAAGTGGACGTACGCAACTACAACATATTCCCTATGGCGAGCAACATACAAATCATTTTCTATCGTAAATCGGGTAGCGATGATGTCTTGGTAAAAACGCTGCTCAACGAACACGAAATGACACTCCCCGTTCAGTCGGATAAAGCACCTTATTATCATTGGCGTGATGTGCGGGATTATTATTTAGCCAAGTTAAACGCCTTTTCACTCTAAGGATCAAGGAGCATAAACCAAGAAAGGTTGCTGCGCTTATGTGTCATCGGTTAATGTTCCAACGGTTACTGGTTATCGTAAATAATGATTGTTTAGATGCTTCAAGCCTTCCAAAATTATATCATACTTGTAAAAGGTCTTTCTGAAAATACCCGCCAAGCGTATTTGCGCGACATAACTCGCTTTTTAGAATATCTCCAAGAACAAGGTGTGAAGCCCAACGAGGTGACGCTTGATACGCTCCACGCTTATACCTTACTCCTTACCAACCTCGGCATAGCAGCACGAAGTATCGTTAGACTTCATAGTGCTTTGCGCTCCTTTTATCGTTTTGCGCTCAACGAAGGATTTGTAGAGACAGACCCCACGGAACTCCTTGAGTCGCCCAAAGTGGGGCGCACACTGCCCGAAGTACTGACGTTGCAAGAGGTGGAGGATATACTCGCAGTAATTGATTTGTCGCAACCCTTCGGACAGCGCGACCGTGCTATTGTTGAGATGCTTTATAGTTGTGGACTGCGTGTGAGCGAACTATGTAATTTATGCCTTTCCCACCTATATCTTGACGATGATTTCTTACGTGTAATAGGAAAAGGCGATAAGCAACGCCTTGTTCCTATATCCCCTCGTGCTAAGGTTGAATTAGACTTATGGTTTGAAGATCGCGCCGAGATTACTCCCAAACCCGGCGAAGAGGACTACCTCTTTCTCTCCCACCGACGGCGCAAACACCTTTCGCGCATCACGGTGTTTCATAATTTGAAGTACTATGCACAGTGTGCCGGAATTACCAAAGTAATAAGCCCCCACACGTTGCGACACACCTTTGCCACCCATCTGCTTGAAGGCGGAGCAAACCTACGTGCCATACAAACAATGCTCGGCCACGAAAGCATCAGCACCACAGAAATCTACACACATATCGACCGTGGCTATCTTCGCAAACAAATCCTTGATTTCTTTCCCAGAAATAAGGAATAACGTCTTTTAAGGAGGGTTCTATTAATTCGCTTTGTCAGAAATCTGACAAAAGCTTAAAGCCCCATCTATGTCAAGCTTAACCGTGGAAATTAGTAGAACCCACCTTAAGTATCAGCAAATCTAAGCAAGATGCCCCGTGCGTGAGCGGTTGCACTATTAACAAACAGACCTTAACCCTTTGTTCAAGGCAGATTTAGGCTTTGCTTTTACTTTTTTAATTTCAATCGTACGATAAACCAGAGGTGGCGCAGTGTGGTGGGTACGAGGCCGTAGTGGTGGGACATGATACGGAAGCGTTCGGAGAGTGAGGCTTTGTGGTTCTTCTTCGTCATCCCCTCGTCGTCAAGATAGTGTGCCACGACATCACCAACGGGAACAAGTGATGCTCTCTCTCGCGCAGCTTGGCGCATAATACGGATACACCAGTCAAAGTCGGCACTGAAACGATAGTTGAGATTGTAGGGGTGTTTGCGGGCGATGGTTAGACGCGCACAAAAAGCTTGGTGGCACACAAGCATACCATTTTTAAAACTACGCCACGTGAGGTTCGGTGGCGGCGCAAGGCGGCGGTGGCGCACAAACTGGCCGTTGAGGTTGTAGAGGTCGGTGTCGCCATAGACCACAGCAGGCATCTTGTTCTGCTTTGCCACACGAGCAATCGCTGAGAGTGTCTGGGGTGAGTGGAGCGTGTCGCCCGCATTGAGGAAAAGGATGTAGTCGCCCGTGGCTTCGCGCAGGGCTTTGTTCATCGCATCGTAGAGACCCTCGTCGGGCTCGCTGAGGCAACGCACCTCGTGCTGTACGGCGGCAATGCTGTTGCGCTCTTGATAATGATGAATTTGTGTGAGCGTATCATCGTGGCTATTACCATCAATGACTAAATGCTCCACAAAGGGATAGTCTTGCTCTTCTACGCTGGCAATTGTTCGTGCTATGAGTGAGCCAGCGTTGTAGGTGACGGTGGCTATGGTGATTTTAAGCGGGGGGTGACAGCCTGTGCTATCGTCTGTGGTATCTTTTAGACTGGGGTGCATATCAGTAATTAGTGTTCAATGGCTTCTTGATAAACGTTCATGTAGGCTTCAGCAACGGCTTTTTGGGAAAATACGGCTTCGGCATGCTTTCGACACGTTTCGCGCAAATGCGGTAAAGTGTCTTGGTCTATGCAATAGGCGAGTCCCTCTGCAAAGTCTGTCTCGTCCTTATATGCCGATAGGTAGCCGTTTTCTTTATGTGCGATGAGTTGGGGCAGACCGCCTACACGAAAACCTACAGTCGGTGTACCTGTGGACATGGCTTCCACTATGGTGTTTGGAAGATTGTCTTGTAAGGTTGGCATAGCCAGAAGAGTAGCAGCACGATAGAAGTCGCGCATAGTCTCTTCGTTGTTTACATATTCATAGGTATGGGCAGGCACGGCAAAGGTGTCGCGTAGAACTGTGGCTTCGCGTCCTACGATAATCAACCGAAGGCGATTGCGTAGGGCGGGATGTTTTGAAATAAGGCGTCTCACCGCACCCCGTAGGTAAAAAATCCCTTTGTTGGGGTCCGTAGCTTTATAAGCCACAAAAAGCACTAAGATAGCGTCTTGAGGAAGGCCTAAGTGCTTACGAGCCTCAAAGGAGTCGGAGGGGCGATAGAATGTTGTGTCGATAGCGTTTGGAATACTGTGTACCACGTGTCCGTTAAGTAGCGGTGCGCGTCGTGCTATATCGGCCAGCCAGTTGCTGCAAGCCACAAAATGCATTGGTCTTGTGCCATACACTGTTTTCTTACGACGGTAGCAACGCCAAGAAAGGTCGTGCGGTGTGCCACGATAGAGTATCGGACATCTTCCACAGCTTGATAACCAACCCTCACATTCGCGGCTATGGTGGCAAATGCCGGTGAGAGGCCACATATCGTGGAGCGTCCAAACAATGGGCTTTCCTGAACGTAACATTCGCTCTATATCTCGCAAAGAGAAAAGTCCTTGATTGATCCAATGCAAATGCACCACATCGGCATTCTTGAAATATGGCTTGCAGGTGATGTCAACGCCGTGTGTAGCACTATCCACCTCAAACAGACGATGGCGATGCCAGTTGTTAGCGCGCCAAATACCTACGCGCTCGGCAATAAACTTAAAGCGAAGTAGCGCGTGGGGGAGGGTGGGAGTATGCACGCTTTCTTCGCTTCGTGGAGCACGGTCGCGCACAAAGAGGCTGACATCTTGGCCTGCTAACCGCAGAGCGCGCATCAAACGGCGAGCAGCGATTGCTGCGCCACCTATACTTTCAGAAGTGTTACAAAGAAGTATGCGCAAGGGGGTGTAGGGATTAGAAGAACTATTGTTGATCTTGTCTGTCTTTTTCTACTTAACGGCGCAAAGGTAGTGAAAAAAGCGTCTGTTTGCCCGTTTGTTGCCGTATTTTACTGGCCGCATCCTGATTATAGGCAAGAACAAAAAGTTTACACAATTCTTCCCGTGTGTCTTGTTTTTGTTCGTACCTTTGCCTTACAAAAAACACGGTTTTTAGTTGTACTAACTCTTTTCTGCTAATACGATGAATAGGATACTCCTTATCTTTATAGCCTTTCTTTGTTTCGCTTCTTGTAACAATAATGAGCATAAAGCCGATGAATTAGGCGATTCTCTTTTTATCGCCTTGCCGCCCGAGAGCGAAGAACCCTTTATGTCAGATAAAGACACCCTCGCCACGGCCTCCGAACAGCAAATGGGCAACAAAAATAGCATCTCTTCGTCTTCAGCACAGAACAGAAGTAACAATAGCGCATACGATACCGATGATTCGGATGACGAAATCGACGAAAGTATGTACGGCTTTGACCCCCGCAGCGAAGGCGATATAATCGACAATAATATAATCCGCTATATGGAAAACAATGACGAAGTAGAATGGTAGTAATATGATTGTAGGCTTGCGGGGATGAAACTTTGGTCTTACAAGATAAAGAATTGTAAATAGATCATAGAAGAGAGTAAAGCCAATTCTTTAGGCGTATAGGTCATTTTGCAGGCTGAAAATACTCCTTCTTTTTGGTCATCTCTGCAAAGGTCATTATCTTCTGCGGCTTGAAGCGTAACGGAGATCTGCTGGGGAGCAACTCCGCCAGGAATATGGTCGCCGGATATGCATAATGCATT
>CALFJG010000010.1 GCA_937877625.1 uncultured Prevotellaceae bacterium | reverse complement strand
CCCCCAAAAAAAAATATTTGCTCAAAAATATTGGTCGTTATTTTTGAGCGGGGTAGTGTTTATGATAACATTGGAAGTGGCTGTTTTTCAAAATAAGGGGATTAACATCCATGAGACAAAGAAAAAGTAAAAGCTGACAAGAACCAAGATATCTGAGATGAATAAACTGTTGCGCCCTACGATAGTAATAGCAGAAATGCACTATTCTAAAAGTCATTTAAAGCTTAACGAGAGATATATAGACTTAATAAGCACTTTTGCAGACATCATACTTGTTACAGATGGAGAGTATTTTCGTAGTAAATTTGACACGATTAAAACAATTAAAATCAAACGTTTTTACAGTAAGCGCATTGACTATTTGAAATACTTTTTACATGTTCTAAATCTTGTGCAAATTGCATGGAAAATAAGAAAGATAGACTACTCTTCAATACTTTTTTTATCCATTCATTCTCGGAGCTTATTAAAATGCCTTGGGTTGTTCAAGAAGAATAGTATCGTTGCTTTTCATCATTACGATATAGATCGTATGTTAAACTCTGACTATGAAACGAATTTGTTTAACAAACGTGCTAATAAATTTAAGCATTTGGTATTAGCCTCTTTTATAAAAGAAGGTCTTTGTAAAAAAACTTCTGTGTTGCCTGAAAATGTATATATAGTTAATCAACCCAAGATAGTAAACTCGCAAGAAAGAGAATTGAAAAAGCGAGATATTGTTCTGAGTATAGGACAAGCTTATAATAGTATCTTAATAGATGAATTGATAGAAAAAATTCTATCGACAAACACTGAATTACGCTACAAACTTGTTATAAGAACAAAGAATAAAACGCTTAAAGATAAGGACGTAGAATTATTTTCAGGATTTCTGGAACGTGAGGCTTATGATGAATTATTTACAAGAGCCGTAGCAATTCTTATTACTTACCCGGATACTTATCAATTAAGGTATAGCGGGGTAATAGACGATGCTTTATCAAAAGGCATCCCTGTAATATGTAATGATTTGCCAATATCACGGTATTTCTCAAAATTATACCCTCATTCGTGTAAGATATTTCTTAGTATAAATGAGTTGATAGAAATACTTAAAAACCCAATAGATAGCGAAAATAGTGATTTTCGGAATTTTGAGTTAAGTAGAACAGATAGCATAATTATCAGTCAATTAGAGCAGGCCTTAAAGTGAGTGAACCACTATCATTACGACAAATAGGCATTGTTGTATGTATTTGCTTGGTAAGTATTGCCAGCACATACAGTTCTTCCTTGTCATTATTATTGACTTGTGGAGAATATACTGTTTGTCTATATTTTATTATATTAAAACGTCCTGTAGGTGCATTCTTAAGTTACCTATTGTTTTCTTCTTGCTCAATGGAGATTGTTGATTTTTTAGACGTTTCTAATGCAAATAACCTTTATTCTTTTATCAAACCTCCTTTCGTTGGTTCATATCTTTTTTGGATATTAAGCTATATCATTCTATGCCTATCATTTGTTTCTTATCGGAAGTCATATAAAGAAAGTATTACAAAGTATTTTCGTAAATATAGCATTTGGTTAAAGTATCTTTTAATAACGGGTATAGTTAGTATCATCATAGCAATGATATTTAACGATAATGATATAATGTATACTCCACTATATCCTACAGCTGCTATTACACAGACAATGAGATATGGATCTCTTGCAAGCATAATACTTTCAGCTGGGATAATTGTTAGTTCTGAAAAGAGATGGCATTATGTATCTAAGTTTTGCCTCTCTATTATAGTGGGGGTCGGCATAACTGGAATTATAACAGCAGGTTTGGATTTAACAGCTCGTTATGGAGATGAAAAGGGCTTAATGCTTGCACCTATATGTTCTGCATTCATACCTTGCTTATTATTATGGGACTATAAGGGTAATAATAATCTGTTTAGCTTTCTGTTTCTTCCGCTAACATTCATTACTATATCGATTTTTTATCCCAACATAATAGGAAGTAAGTGGTTTTTTGTTATAGGGGCTTCATTTATGTGCTTGTTTATCAAAGCATTTCACATCAGGTCTATATTCTTAATATCAATAATTGGTATCGTTGCGCTGATTTTTATTCCCTATGTCTCAGAACTAATTTTACCACTACTGACAGGCGACTTTACAATATGGAAGTTTACAAGAATGATGGATTTTCTGAATGTCTTTTCATTTAACTCTTTTGAAGAGTGGTTTAATACTATAGGTGATTCTCCTAAATTCCGTATTGATGAATTTATTAACATCTCTATTGAGTATTGGCACAAACCATTTTATTTCTTATTTGGCAAAGGCTTTGGTGGTACGACTTTACACCATAACAATCTTTTATATTGGGAGCAAATGGGCGCACACAATTTCTCTGACGAACAGATCATCAACGGGTTTTATTATGCTATGCACGAAACTACGGGTGTAATCTATTTACGTCATGGATTGTTCGGGCTTGTCTTTATGTATACGACCATTGTTTCGCTAATCAAGCGAGTTAGTAGTTCTGCCTGGGCATTAATTGGTATCATTTGGTTTATTTTTTATTGGAATTATGCCCAAAGTCTTCTGCTTGGTGGTGTCGCTATTTCATTAGCACTAATGAAAGAGACATATAAAGAAAGTTATTAGGTTAATAACACAAATAATTAACAATGGTATAACCAAAGAGACAACAAATTCAAATTTATGTTTTGTTGTCTCTTGCTATAATTGTATGTATTTGTTTAATGGCTAATATTAAAATAGGTTCTCGCGATTTTATCTGGTCGTATATCGGAAACTTTTTTCGAGTAGGCACCAACATTATTCTTTTGCCCTTTATACTTAAATATCTGTCGAATGAAGATTTAGGTATGTGGTATGTGTTTGCTGCTATAGGTCAATTAGTAGTGTTATTAGACTTTGGATTTGCTGCCACCCTTGCACGTAATGTAGCTTATGTGTGGTGTGGGGCAAAGTCTCTACAAAAATCACAAATCTCTAAGCTTAATAGTCAACAAATAGATTGGCATACATTTTATGTAATACTCAAGTCGTGTAAATGTATTTATGGCATAATAGCTTTAATTGCATTTGTCTTTCTTATATCATTTGGTTCATGGTATGTATTGAAGATAGGACAGCGCGAGAATCTCATCATCTGTTGGTTGATTTTTTCGTTAGGAATATCTTTAAACCTTTTATATAGCTATTACACCTCCATTTTAAGAGGTATTGGAGCTATTGCTGAGAATAACCAAGCTCAAATTATATCAAAGAGTTGTCAGATTGTCATCTCTATAGTACTCATAATGATGGGTTATGGTTTGTTGGCTATTTCCATAGGTTTCTTTACAAGTGCTGTCATATTAAGAATTTGTTCTAACTATATGTTTTATCGTTATGAACATATCGGTTCAAAACTTAAGCAGATATTTATTAAAACATCTTGGAATGAAGTAAAAAAGATGTTTAATACAATTTGGTATAATGCTTCTCGTGATGGGTTAGTGACGTTATCAAATTATCTTTCTACCCAAGCTAATACTCTAATCTGTTCATTTGCTTTAGGTCTAACTTCTACGGGTTCGTACGGCTTAGCCGTTCAATTAGCCACAATGATCTGTACTGTTGCAGCAATTCCTTTTTCTACTTATTTACCAAGGCTACAGGAATATGCAATTACCGATGATATTCAGAATAGCCAAAAGACTATGTCGCGAGCTATTGGTACATATATATCTTCTTACCTATTGATTAGTGCTTTGGTAGTACTATGCTTACCGCTTGTATATTGGATTCGTCCCGACTTTTCATTAAGTATCGGAATGAGTGTTGCTGTGTTGGCTTATATGTTTGTCTATAAGTTTTACAATCTGTTTGCCTCGTACCTATCAACATATAATTCGCTTCCTTATGCTAAAAGTTTTATTGTTTCATCAATCTTATCCGTTGGGTTAAGTTTTCTTTTAGCAGTATATACAGATTTGGGAATATGGTCGCTGATTATAGGTTCTTCAATTGTTATGTTGTCATACAATGCTTGGAAATGGCCTTTAGTAGGTATTTCCAAATTGCAAATGAGTATTTCTTTGTTTTGTAAATTATCTATTAACAATCTTAATATATGTCCTTCAAAAAGAAAATAGCTTTTGTTTGTAGTACCCGAATTAGTTTAGAACACGATGATAGAATAAGAAAAGTTTGCTTATCGCTATCTACCTTATATAATGTAAATGTGTTTGTCCTTTTCAGTGATAACAGAGAAGAAACTGGTACAACATCCTATGGTATTCCCTATAAATCTATTTCACTAAAATCAAGAAAATACCTATCGTCAGGGAAACTTTTATTCGTAAAGGCATACGAATTTTATAAAAGGTTTAAAAAAAGTCTTAAAGATTATAATCTTGTATGGGTTGTAGATGAATATGCCTTTGTATTTCCCCTTCTTTACAAAAAAAGACCTATCATTTGGGAATTACACGAAATACCACAGCATTTCATATCACGCAATATAATGAAAAGAGTGTTTTGGTATATAGAAAAAAGGTGTTCTTACATTATTCATGCAAATAAAGAGCGCCTTGATTATTTGGTAGATAAAGGTGTCGTAAGACAAGCAAATAAACATTCCTATATACACAACTATCCTCAAGAAAGTGTAATTGTTCCCTCATATTCATCCGAATCTATTCAGAGGGTTAAAGACTGGTGTAAGAACCAACCATATGTATATTGTCAAGGGCTAAATATGTTAGATAGATTTCCTTATAACTCTGTGAAGACCTTAATAGACACTACAAATTATAAAATAGTAGTAGTTGGGGGCTTTCATAAAGAAGCAAAAATCATCTTGGAGAAAGAATATGGGAAGATTTTGTCGGAAAGGGTCTTTTTCACTGGTGCTATACCCTCAATTGATATACCATATATTATTAAGGATGCCAAATTTTCGATTGTTCTGTACGAAAGCAGTCATCCTAATCGTATGTATTGTGAAGCAACTCGCTTGTTCTATGCGTTAAGATTAGGTGTTCCAGTAGTTGTTGGAAATAATGAGACGATGCGTAATACCGTTGAGCAATATCAATGTGGAGTAGTAGCAAATACTGATGGAAGAGACTTATCTGAATTGAAAAATGCTATTACTAAACTGCTTGACAATTATGAGGAGTATAAGCAGAATACGGTGAAAAATAAAGACAAATTTGTTTGGGAAAACGACAAAGTCCTTGAAGTAGCTTCTAAGGCGTTTTGACATTTTTGCATAAATGAGGATTAAAAGGATATTTATTCCTTTTTCAAAACTTTATTTTCTTTATCTACTATTTCCTGCCAGTATTAACGAGGTGCGGAAAATCATAGAGTAACTATTTATCTACATCCCTAAACCATATTAGGCTTTGTGATTATTCCAAGAGTAGTATTGCAACCTTGCAGTACTGCTTAAGTTGATTATGGCTATGTGATAACTATTCTTTAGAACTTATGAAAAAAAAGATATATTTTGTACTTGGTTCTACTGATGGCCAACGCTGTTTCAAACGTATCGGTGAATATAAACGAGCTGGATACGAAGTTAAAGTATTTGGTTTTGAACGAGGATTAAACGTTCCTATAGCAGGAAAAGAAGATTGTGAAATCATAGCATCCTTTTCAAATGATTTGCCTTATATCAAGCGTATTAGAATAATCTATTCGTCTTTGAAAAGACTTTACGACAGCTATAAGTCAGAGAAAGAAGTTGTATGGTACTATTTTGGAGAGCTTATTGCTCTCTTTTCATATAAACTAAACAGCAATAGACGGTTCATCTATGAGGAATCGGATCTCTCTACAATGAAATATGCGTTTCTCACAAAGATTAAGCGAAAGTTGCAGAACCATATCATTAAAAGATCTTTACTAACGGTCTATACCTCAGAAGGATTTCTTTCTTATCATTTTGGATTAAAATCACCTTATCCAGAGAATACTCTAATAAAGCCCAACAAAGTCAATCCACTCATCACGTCCTTGCCTCCTGTTTCTAAAACGAAAGAAATAGGAGGTATTCGTTTTGGTTTTGTTGGTTGTATAAGATTTCATTCTGTATATCAATTAGCGAGCTATATAGCGCATAAACATCCTGAGCATGAATGTCATTTCTTTGGTGTATATGATAATGTCTATCAACAAGAAAAATATGCTACACTTTCTAAATATAGTAACATTCATTTCCATGGTGCATTTAAGAACCCGTACGAATTACCTACTATATATGCGCAAATAGATGTATTGATTGCAACCTATGACACTAATCGCATTGGTATTCGCTATGCCGAGCCAAACAAGCTTTATGAAGCAATATATTTTAGGAAACCTATCATCGTTTCTCCTGGCACGTTCCTTTGCGAAAAGGTGGAAAAGTTGGGTATAGGATATGTAATAGATGCCTCAGATGTGGACGATATGGCAAAGAAGTTAGCGTATATAAAGGAAACATACAAAGAAAAGACAGCGACAATATGTCAAATTCCGAAAGAAACAGCTGTTGATGATGCTTCAGAACTAATCAAGAGAACAGATATTCTTTTTGTGAAATAGTTAAACGTTGTAGAATTTAATTGCTTAGGGGTACTAATGAATACCTTATCTATCTATAGCCATTTACCTGTCATAGCTCAGAACATTCTTTGTTCGCTGAAAGGTTGGCAATTAGAACGTCAACGATATGGCGGAGAATATCTCAATATGTTTCATTCATTAGTAGAGAGCGATACCTGGTGCAAAGAGAAAATTTTAGCTTATAAAGAAGAGCACATTGAAAGGTTACTCACACAAGCTTATCGTCATTGTCCTTACTATAAGCATCGGTTTGACCAAGAGGGATTAACTCCTAAAGATTTCACGTGTCTTGATGACTTGCAGAAGTTCCCTGTTCTTACCAAAGAAGATATCCGCCAGAACTGGCGGGGTATGATTTCGGATAAGTATTCATCTAAGCAACTAATTCCGTATCATACAAGTGGATCAACAGGCAAAGCGTTAGATTTCTTTTGGACAAGAGAGAATTTACTATTTTATTGGGCAGTGGTGTGGCGTGGACGACATCGTTTTGGCATCAATAAAGGCGACCTCCACCTCAATTTTACAGGGAAGTTGGTTGTACCAATAACACAGCGAAAGCCTCCTTTTTGGCGATACAATCTACCGCTACGACAATACATGCTCAATATGCAACATCTCACACGAGAGAAAATAGCTCCCATCGTTAAGTTTATCAACGAAACGGGAGCTATCTTTTTTGTGGGATATCCTTCTATTATCAATTCCTTGGCTTTGTTGATACAAGAATCAAATATGGCTATTAAGTCTAATCCTCGCTTCATATTTACCAGTGCTGAGAAAGTATATAATGACCAACGTAAACGAATAGAAGCAGTATTCGCTGGCAGTAAGATTATTGAACATTACGGTTTTTCCGAGAATGCGGCTTGCGCATCAAAGTGTATTAAAAACCATTATCACGAGGATTTTGAATTAGGGCATTTAGAGCTACTCTCACCTCAACAAACCATAGATGGAGACTATTCGGGACGATTGTTGGCATCAAGCTTCCACAATGATGGATTTCCTTTCATACGATATGAAATTGGTGATACCGCAACCTTCACTTCTACGCCTTGTACTTGTGGACTTCAAAGTCAAGTAATAAAAGAAATAGAAGGACGTAATGAAGATTATGTAGTTACTCCTGAGGGAACAAAAATCATGCGTTTTGACTATATCTTCAAGGATGCCACATCTATTCGCGAATGTCAAGTTGTTCAACGTGAACCCAATTCGATTGTCCTGCGTATCGTTCGTCGCAATGATTATTCAGAAAAGGCTGAGAAGAGTTTGCTTCAAGAAATAAAGGAAAAAATTAGTCCCACACTTCAGGTGTCATTTGAGTATGTTGATACCATTCCTCGTACTAAGGCAGGAAAATTCAAAGCTGTACTCTCAGAGTTGAAGTAAAATAAGAGTATCCTTTTCCTGTTTTCCGCGCTTCTCTGCCTCATATATATATAAAGAGGAGGACTTGATAGACGACTTCGTCAGCAGGCTGAACAACGCCCAGGTGCAGGTGGCTGGCCTAGAACTGGTATATGGTTTCCCCTATGACCAGATAGGCTACAACGCCAACAAGGATTATATGTTCAGGCATTTGGTTATGTGCAAAGCAAGAGAAATGACCAATAACATCTACCCAATCACCGCACATTGCCAAAGACAAAGCAGGAACGAACTGCCGTGCTGAAGATATCAAGCGACCAGCAGTTGCTCATAGAAATCGCTAAGCCTTATTTGGCACGTCCCGTTTCAGAAAACAGGAGCGAATTAATATAACCCACCTAAAATAACACAAGAGCAAAAAAAAGGTGCGACCTTTTCGTACCGAAACTCCGTTGTTTCATACCGAAACGCTGCCACGATTTGCAAACGCATATCGTGGCAGCATATTTTTGCAGTGTCAATTGACTGAGAAACGGTTGACAAAATGCCATATTGCTCTCTTTGCCCCCGCTTTTGGAATGTCAGCGGGGGCTTTTCTTTATGTTGACAGCCATAATCTATCTAAGCCATAATCTATCTAAGGTGATTTCTCTTTATCCTTATACAGAAACCATCGTTTCTGAGTCCCAGAGTTTTTTCGAGCCGTTCGGAAAAGATTCAAAAGGCGTTGAAAACAATCCTTAGGCTACGCGAAGATAGGGGTCGAGAGTGTGTTTCAGAACAGATACCTTGTCGTTGGCTGTGCGCTTGCCGCTATTAGGCCGAGCTCGGGACTTGCACCCGTTAGATTAGGCGTATGTCGGGCGAACACCATAACAAAGCCCCGACTATCTCAAGTCGGGGCTTTGCGTAAAAGGGTAGATATGCTTTTTTTGACGTTTCCCTATACGACGGGAACGTCTTGCAGGTTGCGACGTATCTCATCGTCACTCACTTGATAGTCGCCGAGGTCGCCATTGATATAACTGTCGTAAGCCGTCATATCGATTAGACCGTGTCCGCTGAGGTTGAAGAGGATTACCTTTTCCTCACCGCTCTCTTTGGCTTTGCGTGCTTCCCGTATGGCTGACGCGATGGCGTGGCTTGACTCGGGTGCGGGAATAATGCCTTCGGTTTGAGCAAAAAGCATAGCAGCCTTGAAAGCTTCTGTCTGCGGGATATCAACGCCCTCCATCAGTTTGTCTTTTATCAATTGTGAGACGATGGTGCCTGCACCGTGATAGCGCAAACCACCGGCGTGGATATTGGCGGGATGGAAGTTGTGGCCGAGTGTGTACATAGGGAGCAAGGGTGTGTAGCCGCTCTCGTCGCCGAAGTCGTAACGGAACTCGCCGCGCGTGAGTTTCGGGCAGCTCTCGGGCTCGGCAGCGATAAACTGCGTCTGTTTGCCCTCGAGCAGGTTGTGACGCATAAAGGGGAACGCCAGACCGCCGAAATTGGAGCCACCGCCGAAGCAAGCAATCACCACATCAGGATACTCGCCGGCCATCTCCATCTGCTTTTCTGCCTCAAGGCCGATGATTGTTTGGTGGAGCGTTACGTGGGAGAGTACCGAGCCGAGCGTGTATTTACAGCCGGGGGTGGTGGTGGCCAACTCTATGGCCTCGCTAATCGCCGAGCCGAGAGAGCCGCTGTAGCTGGGGTCTTGTGTGATGAGGCTCTTACCGGCACGAGTACTCATAGAGGGCGAGCCCTCCACGGTGGCACCGAAGGTACGCATAATCATTGAGCGGTAGGGCTTCTGCTGCATAGATATCTTCACTTGATATACGGCACACTCCAGTCCGAACACTTTGGCGGCGTAAGCCAGAGCGGCACCCCACTGTCCGGCACCTGTCTCGGTGGTAACGTTCGTCAGACCTTCTTGCTTACAATAGTAACACTGCGGCAAAGCACTATTTACCTTGTGCGAGCCGAGCGGGTTGACGCTCTCGTTCTTGAAATAGATGTGGGCAGGCGTGCCGAGTGCTTTCTCAAGGTCGTAAGCACGCACAAGAGGTGTAGAGCGATAACTCTTATACTTGTCCAAAACCTCCTCGGGAATGTCTATCCAGGCATCGGTTTGGTTGAGTTCCTGACGCGAGCACTCTTCAGCAAAGATGGGAAAGAGGTCTTCGGGCTTGAGGGGCTGTTTAGTACCAGGATGGAGCAGTGCCATCGGTTTGTTCTTCATTTCCGCCTGAATGTTGTACCAGCGCGTGGGAAGTTCCTTTTCCGAAAGGATAAAGCGTTTTTGTTTCATAAGAAAAATTATTGAAAAAAATTGGAAGATGCCTGATAAGAGGAAAAGATGGAGACGTTAGGAAAAGTAGGAGGATTAGGAAAGTTCTGTGCTATAGCATACTTATATCTCACCTGACAGGTATAAACTCAAAGACAGCTGGGCTGTTGGGACTGAAGCCTATGCCATCGTTTTCATCGGTGGTCCACCAGTTGGTACCGCCGTTCTGGGCGTTGCGTATATAAAAGCCTTTCCCGTCGGGCGTTTTAGTGATTTGGTAGGTATTCCACAGCTCGTTGTAAGGGTTCTGTCCGAAGCGTCCTACTTCGTTGAGGTAACGGCGCGACTGGTTGCATACTAAGCTGTAGCGTCCATTGGCCGGGCTTTGTTCAACAGTCCACTCTTGACGTTGTGGGTTGATGGTGTCGCGCTCGGCCACGAACAACGCGCGTGCGTTGGGCTGGCTCGGCGTGAGGTCGGTGAGGTAGTGTCCGTTTACCTTTATATAATAGTTACCATCGGGAATGAGTTGTTCGGGGAAGATGTCTAAGCGATATGTGTAGCGTTGCTTATATTCGCGCTCAAGACGTTTTGCCTCGCTGCGCAGCCAGGGTTCCACGTAGAGCGTAGCCACCACGGGGGCGGCGATCTTAATGCTTCCCTCAAAGTCGCGCGAACGCAGATTGCGCTGTTGCTCGGTAAGGCGCAGGAGGTTGTCGTAGATAGCAGTGAACGCCACGCTGTCACCACGCGCTAATGCTGTACGCAAAGCCACGACAAGCAGTCCCCGGTCGGCAGTAAGACGTTGGGCATACAGCCAAGGCGTTATCTCGTCAATCATCTCGGGGGCTTGGTCGCGAGCGGCAAGGAGCCGGTTGGCAGACTGCCCTAAGCGCGTAAACCAAGTGGCTACGTCGGCGGGCTCACCGTTCATCCACTCTGGCGACTCGCCATAGCGTCGCAGGCCGTGGCCGGTAGGACCGAGGTCAACGTTGTTCGCGCAGAACACGCGGAAGTCGCTGTAAAGCGTAGCAGGCATCAGGGAATGCAGCGCACGCTCCCACGAGGCGATACTGTCGTAGGCGGAAGTGTTCCAGGCGTAGTCGGCAATACTATATAGGCTCACCTTTGAGGCCTCTACATATTCCATAGGGTTGCTACAGAAACCGCTCACCTGTTCGGAGATATCTAATCCGTTGCCATAAGTAGCACCCATCAGGAGGTGGTCTATGCAATAGTCGGTCACCGGGTAGTTAAGCCAGATGTAGGCTTTGCGCCCTAGCTGGTCGTTGATCCACTGCATATCGCCGTGGTCTATCATATCCACCACAGTATTTCCAGTCCACATAATACGCACGCTCTTGTCCATACGTGAGCCGAGGGTGTGCAGGTAGTCGCCACTGGCCCACGCCTTGTTATACTGCGTGGGACACATCATCAGCGAAGCCACATCGGTGTGTTTCTTTACAAACTCCTGTGTGAGATAGTTGAGCAAATCGGCCTGCTTCTCTGCTCGTGTCCCTTCGCCACCTATGTCGTCGAAAAAGACACAGAAAGCCCGCACACCGATGTCGTACATGGCTTGCAACTTGTGGAGTATGGCCAGACTATCTGACTTCTCCCAACGAATGTCTAAGCCTGGGTGGATAGCCCACACAAACTGCACGTGGTTCTCTCGTGCCTTGGCAGCGAGTTCGCTAATACGCGCCGCCTCGGTGGCGGGATAAGGCTCGCGCCAGTGAACACGGTGGTAAGGGTCGTCCTTGGGGCCATAGACGTAAACATTCATCTTCTGCCGCCCCATAAACTCAAAGAGGCGCAGACGCTCGGCGTGGCTGTAAGGATTGCCATAAAAACCCTCTATGACACCACGCTCGGGCATTGCCGGCCAGTCGCGTACCACGCCACACGGCACACTGCCCACGGCTTGCATTGCCTCAAGGGATTTCTCGGCGTAGAAAAGCCCGTCGGCATCGTAGCCCGCCAGGATAATTTCGTTTGACGTTATATTAATAAGGTAACCACCCGCCACTTGTGGAATGTTCTTGTCGTACTTGCGAATAGTCTTTTGGCCGCGCACACCTTTTATCACACGGGCTGAGGACAGGGCTGCGCCGCCACTAAATTGCTGCTCTTGAAACGGGGGAGTAGCAAAGGGAAACTGCTGTGCGTTCATCATCATCGCAACGCAGAGCATAAGGAGGGAAAAGAGTGTTCTCATAGAAAACTTTCTTTATGTTGGCAAAAGTAAAATTTGAGTGACAAAACGAAAAGTATTTCGCGGATTATTCTTACAACTTTCTTCTTTTTATCTCTTTTAGTTGCGCTTTGACCATCATTTAGCACTTCTATGTGATAAAAGGCGCACCTTGCTCGGTTCTTGAAAGCATTTGCACTTTTTGAGATGGGGATTATAAATCTGCGTTGAACTGCGCTTAGGCTAATTTTAAGCATATCTTGACTTCAAGCCCTCTGAAACGCAGCAAGATAGGTTCATAGGATTGGAGGTAAAATACCGAAAAGAGACAAGAGCAAACAAAGATAATTCATAGAGCATTTGTTAGCAAGACACACCTTTTAACAGAAAAGCCCACAAGAGGACACGAAATGATTGGTGTCGTTTGTGGGCTTTTGTGTCGTTGTTGGTCAGAACACAAATGATACGTGGTTGTGTGGCTACTTTCGCAGGGCGGCGAGCGTGTTTTGCAGCACTTCTATCTTGGCCTTGGCATCGCTTTGTTTTTTACGCTCCAGTGCCACCACCGCTTGAGGTGCATTTTCTACGAAACGGGCGTTTGAGAGTTTTTTCTCCACTCCAGCCAAAAAGCCTTCTAAGTGGCGAAGTTCAGCCTCGGCTTTGGCTATCTCGGCCTCGGTATCAATCAGTGCGCCTATCTCCACGGCAAACTCGGTAGTACCTACGAGGAAGGCCGAAGTGCCTTCGCCCTTGGTGGCTACAAGTTTAATGTCTGAGAGTCCTGCCATCTTTGTGAGCAAGTCGTTGTAGGCGGCTATGGGGTTCTCGCCCACTACCTCCAACACCAGCGGCTCGCGTAGAGATATATTCTTAGCGGCTCTGACACCACGCACCCCGCTTACGCCTTGCTTAACCAGCTCCATCTGGGCAAGGAGGGCTGCATCGGTGGCTTGCGGCTCGGCAATCTGCTGCGGACTTACCATCAGGCTCTTCACCGCCCCACCCTCTCGGTCGTTTTTCGCGAGATGCTGCCAAAGTTCTTCGGTGATAAACGGCATAAAGGGATGGAGGAGGTGCAGCAGGTCGTTGAAAGCGTGCAACGTAGCATCGTAGGTGGTGCGGTCAATAGGCGAGCCATAGGCGGGTTTTACCATTTCAAGATACCACGATGAGAACTCGTCCCAGAAGAGTTTATAGACAGCCATCAACGCATCGCTGATACGATACTTGCTATAGTGGTCGGTCACCTCGGCGGCCACCTTGCGCAACTGTGCCTCAAACCACGCCACGGCTTGACGGCAGGCCTCAAGCTGCGACACATCGGCTACCTGCCAGCCCTGCACCAGACGGAAGCAGTTCCACACTTTATTGCAGAAGTTGCGGCCTTGTTCGCATAGAGCCTCATCAAAGAGGATATCGTTGCCGGCGGGAGCACAAAGCATCATTCCCATACGTACCCCATCGGCACCAAAGCGGTCGATGAGTTCCAACGGATCGGGCGAGTTGCCGAGTTGCTTACTCATCTTCCGACCTAGTTTGTCACGCACAATGCCCGTAAAATACACGTTGCGGAAGGGTTTGTCGCCGGTGTATTCGTAGCTGGCCATAATCATACGTGCCACCCAAAAGAAGATAATGTCGGGGCCAGTAACAAGGTCGTTCGTGGGGTAATAGTATTTTATCTCGGCATTGTTCGGCTCGTTGATGCCTCCAAACAGGCTTATCGGCCAGAGCCACGAACTAAACCACGTGTCGAGGGCATCCTCGTCCTGACGAAGGTCGGTGGGTTGCAAGTCCGTTCCGCTCTTTTGGCGTGCCAACACCAATGCTTCATCTTCGGTTTCCGCCACAACGTATCCACCATCGGGCAGATACCAAGCGGGGATGCGGTGTCCCCACCACAGCTGGCGGGAGATACACCAATCCTTGATATTCTCAAGCCAATGACGGTACGTATTCTTATACTTAGCGGGGTGAAAACGTATTTCATCGTTCATCACGGGAGGAAGTGCGAGGTCGGCAAAATGCTTCATCTTGAGAAACCACTGCATCGATAGTTTAGGCTCAATAGGCACATTGGTACGTTCGCTAAATCCCACGTTGTTGGTATAGTCCTCCACCTTCTCCATAAGTCCGGCTGCCTCAAGGTCGGCAGTTATCTCACGGCGCACGTCAAAGCGGTCTTTGCCTATATAAAGCCCAGCAGCCTCGCTCAGTGTGCCGTCATCGTTGAAGATGTCTATGCTCTGTAGATTGTGCTTCTCGCCAAGCATATAGTCGTTCACATCGTGGGCGGGTGTCACCTTGAGGCAGCCGGTGCCGAACTCCACGTCAACGTATTCGTCTTCTATCACGGGAATAACGCGTCCCACGAGAGGCACAATCACTTTCTTGCCTTTGAGCCACTGATTTTTTTCGTCGTGGGGATTGATACACATTGCTGTATCGCCCATAATGGTCTCGGGGCGCGTAGTGGCTACTATGGCATAGCGCCCCTGAGCATCATCGGCCACACGATAACGCAGGTAGTAGAGTTTTGAGTGTTCCTCTTTATATACTACTTCCTCATCGCTCAGCGCGGTCTTGGCCTTGGGGTCCCAGTTCACCATACGCACGCCGCGATAAATAAGACCTTTACGATAGAGGTCAACAAACACTTTTATGACGCTGCGGCTACGCTCTTTGTCCATAGTAAAAGCGGTGCGGCTCCAGTCGCACGAGGCACCCACACGGCGCAGTTGTTTTAGGATGATGCCGCCATGCTCCTCCGTCCACTCCCAAGCGTGCTTGAGAAACTCGTCACGCGTAAGGTCTTTCTTCTGTATGCCACGCTCTGCGAGGCGGTTTACCACCTTTGCCTCGGTAGCAATGCTGGCGTGGTCGGTTCCTGGCACCCAGCAGGCGTTCTTGCCCTCCATACGTGCGCGACGCACAAGAATGTCTTGGATTGTTTCGTTGAGCATATGCCCCATGTGGAGTATGCCCGTCACGTTGGGCGGAGGGATTACCACCGTGTAAGGTTCGCGTCCGTCGGGCTTAGAGGAAAAAAGGCCGTTGCTCTCCCAGTAATCGTACCATTTAGATTCAACCTCCGCAGGGTTGTATTTTGTTTGTAGTTCCATCGTAAAAGTATAAAACACCTAAATGTGGCGCAAAAGTACGCAAAAAACAATAAACGTTAAAGGTGGGTTATTCGCTTTGTCAGATTCTAAGCTATTTTTGCTTTCTGTCTGTCAGTTGAAGACTGGGTGTAGCGGGCTACACGACCGATGAAACTTACAGACTGAAAGCAAAAGGAACCATAAAGATGACAAGGCGAACCCCAGAAGTTTTCTGTCTGACTTCTGGGGTTCGCTTCATTTCTGACACACACTCTCTCTTGGATACAGTAGAGAGAGGTTGGCTTGGTTAGTGTAAGATAACCTTGCGATTTCCTTGAATGTAGATGCCAGATTTTGTGGGTGCGGGAATGCGCCGTCCCTGAAGGTCGTACCATTCGGAATTGCGGCTCTGATTATTAAGGTTCACTGCGTCAAGCCCGGTAGGGTCCTCCACATAAATGTTTACATCGCATATTGCACCGCCGTTGGTGATGATATCTTGACCGAGAGCCGTGGAGCCTCCCGCGTCAATATCGTCCCAATCTATTTTGAAGCGTATTCGGTAAAGTCCGGGCGACATCGTAGCGGGTATGGTGAAAGCAGGTAATTGCAAGGTATTAGCATTGCGGGCGGTGAATGCTGTGCCTTCGCTGTTAAAACCGCTTCCGTCATAACTATTCTCGCTGAAGAAGCTGTAGCTCATCAGCTCGCTTAGCGCGGGTTGAACGCCTTGATTAGGTGTTATCGGTGTGAAGATGCTGTCGCCATCTAAGTCAAGGTACACATAACTATGCATCCAACCGGTAGAGAATGTTACACTGGGTTGCACCAACTGTCCAAGAGCCACAGTAAACACGGGTTCTGGAATAAAGTTGTAGAGGCAAGCGGGATTGGGAACATTGACTATTTGGTCATCCAAACAAACGGCGGTCAGACGACGTGTGGCGTGCGTAACGGGCTGCGTCTTGGGATAGTTGATAGGGTAGTCGCTGTTATCCTTTCCTGTTTTTTTTATTTGATATACGCGCACGTAGTCGAAGAGTGTTTCATAGGTAAAGCTCTGGTCGGGAGAAGCCGCCCACGAACCATTTCCCACGCTCTGATTGAGTATCAGGTAGAACTTTTTGTCGAACGGCCACTGTCCTTTACTAAGTGCATCTTCATCGGCAACTTTCTTTGCATAAGAGAACACCTGTTGTCCGTCAACATACCATCGCAGCTGGGCTTCGTCCCATTCTAAAGCATAGACGTGCCACTCATCCATATTTACTGCTTCGTTGCCGCTACTCTTAGGATTGGTTTTATTCCCGAGCGTGTACGACCAATTAGAGTGTATCGTGTGGTAAGCTATGTTTTGGTTGTTGACTTGTTCAAAAATATCTATCTCTCCAGCAGCGGGCCAGCCAGCAGAGTTGTCTTGCGGCATCATCCAAAAGGCAGGGAAGTTACCTGTGTGTCGTGTGGTTTTGAGTCGTGCTTCAACACGCCCGTATTGAAAACTATAGAGGTTGCGCGAGTAGATAGCCCCGCTTAGCATAGCTATGTCGTCTTCGGTGCGGTCGTCGTTGACAAAGCAACGAGCGTGATAGTAGCCATCTCGCACAAAAGAGGTGCTGTCGTTGTCGGTGATAAATCGTGCCCAAGCTGAGCTACCTCGCGAGGGGGTGTTCCAATGGGTTGCATTGGGCTTAGCATACGCACCATTAGGGCTATCAAACTCATCGTTCCACGCCAGATACCAACGTTGCACGGCACGCTGTTCGCCCTCGGGTAAGGGATTAAAAGTAGGTGTCACCACTACCTGGGCATTCTCGGCAAATAGTGCGGCGGGAATGTCGTAGCGGTTAAGATTGATTGATGCGAGAGGCACATCAATCTCTTCGCCCGTGGAGCTGCTTAGATGCAATGCGGTAAGCGTATATCCTGTGTTGGCATTGAGCAGGATGGTAACGTCTTGGCCAGCAGGCACAGCCACAGGGGCGGTAATTCTGGTGCCGTCAAAGCTCCGGACTACGCCGCCCGTCACTGTTTCAGCACTTATCGTAGGGGTAGCAGGCGTTTCATAGCCACCCTCGGAAACAAAAGAGGCATACAGGCGCACATCGACATCATTTACATCGAAGGGAGCGGGCAACGTGGATTTCGGCGAAGGAACTGCTATATATGCACTTTCTCTGACATCGTTGACGAAATCCTCATTGTAGTTGACAAACGGCACGCTACTGCTATTCACGACTATTTGGTCTATATAAGCCACAAAGTCCTCCGAGCTATCGTGAGGCGATTCGCACTCGGGTACCACCACCAGGCTGTAGATGTCCACGCCGCTCACCCCTCTCACGGAAAAAACAGCGTCGCCCCACATATTAGGTGCTACCGTTGTAGAACTTATCTCGCGGAACTGTACGGTTTCTGGGCTTTGTGTAGCCCATTCTGCCTCGCGATGCTTACCGAGACCCATCAGCATCACACGTCCACTCACCGGTCGGTGCACCAACACGTGGACGTATTGTATCTCGGGTGTTAGCGCAAAGGGCGTTGTGAGGTCGATGCGTGCGCCAAACAGATTGCTGCCATAGCGTGAGCGTTGCACGGCAAGCACTTTCTCCGTGGCGTTGGGTATCCTGCCGAGTATGTCGCTCATCTCGGTATGTGGATTATCAATAACGGCAACATTGCCTTGCAACGTGCCTTTGCGGAAAGGCGAGTTTTCCCAACCGTCATACACACCCACGGCACTATAGTCATCGGTGTCGAACGTCACCTTAGCCACTTGTGCTTGCAGAGGTGCGAGGCTTAGCAACGTCAATAATGAAGTATAAAACGTCTTTTTCATCTTTGTATCTGTTTGTTTTGTTATAGGATTAGAAAACGCTCAATGTGTGGAGCAACGGGCAAGCGCGGCTGTCGGTGATGCGTACACGAAGTCCTGTCACGACAAACCCGCCATCATAACTATCCGAGGTGCTACCGTTGAGAGGAATGATACGCTTATAGCCAATCGTTGTAGTTTGTATGTTCGTGGCACGCTGTGTCCACGCGATGCCGTCCTCGGTGGTTTCTATCATAAATCCCTTGACGCGTTGTCCTTTGCGGATATATTCTTGCAACATCACGTAATGCACCGTTTGCGGCTCGTCCCAAAGGAGTGTGATATCGGCAGTGTGCTGCCCGTCCTCGGTGGCCCAATAAGTATTTTTGTCGCCGTCGGTAAGGTTTGCTGTGCTATATGCTCCCCCGCTGCGTGTATGCGAGGCGTGTACCGTGGCCTGCGGAGCGAGGTCGGTGCCGAGGCGGGTACGCAGTTTGGTGCCGAGGGCATAGAGTTGGGTACTATCGGCGTCGGTGAGACGTCCGGCCTTGTTAGGTGGGACGTTGAGGATGAGCGTAGCGTTGCGGCCCACGGTTTCAAGATACATCTTAAATAGTGTCTCGCTGTCGCTGGTCGTCTCGCCGTCGTGGTAGAACCATCCGCCACTTGTGGCTTTTGCATCGCACTCGCTGGGAAGCCATTCCCACTCCGTCGCGCTGCCGGTAAGCCCCGCACCCATCGACCACGTTGTCTCGTTCGTATAGCCGCTCTCGGTGCCGCACCATCGTGCCTCACCCCCTAAGCCCCAAAGGATAATATCGGGACAGACACGGTGGATGCTGTCGCGAAGATTAGGAATGTCGTAGTAGCAGTCGGCATCAATGCTACGCGTAGTGTTAGCCCCGCCGTAATAGCCCGAGCCGCCGTTCGCACCGTCAAGCCACATCTCAAATTGGTCGGTGCCGTACTGCGAGAGTTCAAAACATTGTCGCAGGAATACGTCGGTGACGTACTTGTCCGTGCCGTAGTATTCACTGTTGCAATCCCACGGCGACACGTAGAAGCCGTATTTCATACCGAGTTTGCGTGCAGCACGGGCAAAGTCGTACGGAATGTTGGTCTGCTTGGCAAAGGTGTTGGTAGCGTTCTGACAGTGGTGGTCGGTAGTAGATGTCGGCCAGAGGCAAAAGCCATCGTGGTGTTTTGCCACGGCGATGCCGCCTCTCATACCCGCAGCCTTGCAGAGGCGTAGCCACTGCTCCGGGTCGGGCATTGCTGTGGGAGCGAAGAGGTTGACGTTCTCATCGCCGTTGCCCCATTCCTGTCCGGTATAAGTGTTCATGCCGTAGTGGAAAAAGGCATAAAACTCTGTCTCCTGCCATTTCATCTGTCGCTCGGAGGGTACAGGAAACACCTCGCGTGGTTCGTTCTGTGGATTGGCCAATGCTTGCTGCACAAGGCCGAAACTGCTTTGCGCTATAAGTGCCGACCTCGGGAGCAGTGCAAAAAGCAAACAAGCCATAACAAGTTTTTTCATTCGGTATAAAGCATTTAGCAAACCTTAGTAGGCGAGGCAAATTTACCACAATCTTTCATTCTGCGCTGTTATATGGAAACATTTGCTTTTCTAAGCGCGTTTCAAGCCTTCCACTTTGTGCCGGATGGCTATCGTATTGAGTAGCGTCACGACAAAAAGTATCGTTAGTCCAACAAAGAGTGCCGGCCCGACGTGTCCGCCCGTCACCTGCGGGAACACCAGGCTTATCATTTTCATATACCAAGCCCTTAGCGGCCACAAAAGCAGCGCGGCGAGGATAAAGACACCGAGGTTTACGCAGAGAGTAAGGAGTTGATAGGGCAGGCTCACACGAGCGGTGGAGTAGCCGATGAGTAGGAGGTTTTGGAGTTTGCGCGTGTTTTTCTGCACCAACAGATACACGCTCAGCATCAGGATATAGAACGACAGCAAGCAAACCAGGAATCCCACACCGGTGACGAGTGTCACCACTATTCGCAGGAAATAGGTAGCCTTTCCCGCATCGAGCCGGTTGTCTTCCACCTCGTAGCCGTGCGTGTCCATATAGTTCATAATACGTTCGTCGGTGGGGTTGTCGGTGCGAACAATGAGCCGCGTAGGGTTATCGGCCTTGCCGGGTTCATACGTTTCGTTGCTCCAATCTATAAACGCTTTCGGCACGAGGATGGTGTTGATACGATTGCTGAACCCGATGACGCGCCCGTTGTAGTTCTCGCTGTGTCCCGTGGCGTGTATCAGTATGCGCATCTCTATCTGTGAAGCCATAGCCTCCGACACCTTTGGCAGGCCACGCGAGGCGGCGAAGCCGAAGTTGTAGAGTGCCAGATACGTACGCGGCAAAATAACAGGCACCTGGCGGCTACCTGCTTCGTAGTGCCAGTCGTGTGGTGCTACGTCAACGAAACTATCGGGTACGGCCTCAAAGAATAGTTCGGTGGCAAAGCCCGGACTACCTTTCACGCCCATCGTAGCCGTCACCTTGTACTGTGATGCGACAAACTCCCCCACCCCGTTGGCAAAAGGCTGTGACGAGAGGTCGGCCACGTCGGCGGGCGTGAAATCCTGCCCGCCGGTACTGAGTGCACCCACGGTGGTGATGCGCTTCGACACCACGAGATAGTTGGCACAAAAAAAACCGTCGGCACGAGTAAACATCGGCGCGAGGTCGGCGTAGAACTGCACGCCAAGCATCACTATCCACATCCCGACAAGGTTTGCCAGGAAAAAGCCCACCAATTGTGGCACGCTGACGTGCTGTCGCAGGAGTTTCCAGAGTAGTTTCATAGATACAGAGTGTGGTCGTAGGCTATAGGCAGATGCTTACCGATGCTCGTCACCACGACGGCGGGCTGCGTGGCACGCATTTCCTCTTGTAGTATATCGGCCATAATGTGTGCGTTGCCCTCGTCCAGATGGCTCACCGGCTCATCGAGCAACAGGAAGTCGGCGGGCTGTGCCAAGGCTCTTACAAAGGCCACACGTTGCTGCTGGCCGAAACTCATTCTTCCCACCTTGGCATGGAGTTTCTCGCCGATGCCCAGCCGTTCAAAGGTTTGAGTAATCCACGAGAGCGGCTTATGATGTGTGAGGCGGTTTTTTATCTCCACGTTCTCTAACGCCGTGAGTTCGGGAAAGAGGCGCAGTTCCTGGAAGAGGTGGGAAAGGACAACGCGCCTCAGATTTGTCCACTGCACGGATGAGAATTGTGTGGTCGGTGTGCCGTCGAAACATATCGTACCCTCGTAGTCGGTGCGATAGCCTATGAGATAGGCACACAGGCTACTCTTCCCCGTACCCGACATCGCCTCGATAAGATATTTTTGTCCGCGCTCAAGCGTCAGCCGACGCTGCCAGACATCACTTCGTAGCGTGCCTTTCCGTTCGCGAAAGACGTGGGGCAGGAGGTTGTTTAATTCTATCGTTTGCATAATGGTATTATGGTGTAAGGGTAAAGCAGAAATCGCCTGCCGCAGTGGTCGTAAACTCTGCTTGGCGGTAGTTTCCGAAGAGGTGCTGAAACACCTGTCGCAGGCTCTCGGGCAGGGGCGAAGCCAACAAAGTCGTGAGATTGACCAAGACATAGGTGCGCGCCGTGAGAGGCATTTTCAGCGGCTCTACATCAGCCGCTGGCGGTGTGGAGGACAACACTACGTTTCTCCCCTCGGCATCTGTCCCCGACAGTCGGAACGTAGCGTTGCCGGCGGTGTCAACGGCTGTGACGAGGAGCGTGGACGTGGCGTGCATACGACGTATCTTCTCGGCGGCGGACGTGGTGTCGGAAAGCGCAGTGAGCATCATACGCAACATATCGTCGCTGCGCAAGCAGCGAAGCAACTCTCCGCCATCTACATTGAGCGCGGCTTGGAGCAAACACGAGGCACGATTTTCTGTGCGGGGGATGGATTGATGTGCCTGTCCCACGATGCCTCCCTCGATAGTCAGTGCTTGTCCTTGCGACGCGGCGTGTCCACTGATGCGCTGCGCCGTCTCGGGCAGCCCCAAACGCAGTAAGGTACCTACGGGTGCGGGCAGCACGCTCGCCGATGCCACAAAAGCCATAGGCCCTGCTGCCGTTAGTGCCTGAGCCTCCGGGCTGTGGCCAAAGCCCTCGGAGGCAGGGGCATCAAACATCACGCTTAATGTGTGGCGCAGGCGGTCGCGCTCTGCCACCGTGGCAGGCCCGGCAACGAGCAGTGTAGTGCCTCTTCGTGCCGCCAGCCATCCCTGCTGCGTCCAGTACCAATCTATGCCGCTCTCCCGGCTGTGAGCGACGCTCGTTGTCAGTGCGGCATCAAACGCGGCAGCATCGGCGAGCGTCATCGCCGCCCCGAAATACTCATTTGGCGTAATGAAGAGGTATAAATCCTCGCCGGCAGGCTCTGCCGCCGGAAGTCCCACGAGGTCGCGGAACAACGCCTCCGCCCCGCTCGCGGCATAGACCTGAGAAGAGAGGCGCACTACGGCTTTGCACTTAGCGGGGAGCAAGTCGAGAAGCACTTTCTCACGTCCGAGCCACCACCAGAGGCCTGCGGCCGCTACGAGGAGCAATGCGATAGCAACGACATATTTTCTCATACCGGTGGCATTTGTTTGCGGAGGTTCATTATATGCACGGCGGCGAGGGCTGCCGTCTCGGTGCGCAGCCTGCTCGGACCGAGGCTCACCGCCTGCCAGCCCGACGCCATGGCCTGACGCACCTCTTCCACACTGAAATCGCCCTCAGGACCGATAAGCACAACGGCGGTGTCCATCGGGGGGACAACATCGAGCAGCAAAGGCTTTGCGGAAGGCTGTGGCGTGGCAGCGAAGGTTTCGGGGGTGTAGCAGTGGGCTATATATTTAAACGGAGTGTCGGCCTGTTGGTCTAAGAAATCGCTGAAAGGCATCAGACCCTCCAATCGCGGGAGCCACGCTTTCTGGCTCTGCTTCATAGCACTAAGTGCCGTGCGCTGCAAGCGGTCGAGGCGCAACGCGCGGCGCTCGGAATTTTTGGTAAGCACAAAGGTAAAGGCATCCACGCCTATCTCGGTGGCTTTTTCTACGAGCCACTCCATTCTGTCCGCGTTTTTCGTCGGAGCTACGGCCACGTGGATGTGTCCCGTCCATAGCGGGCGGGGCTGCCAGACGTGCTCCACACTTACGCGGCAATGCTGCTTCCGTGCCGCCGCCACAACACCGTTGGCCATCGTGCCCCTGCCGTTGGTGAGAAACACGTCGTCGCCTGCCGCCATACGCAACACGCGCACAGCATGGCCGGCCTCCTCGTCGGGCAAATCTATCTCAAAGGGCGGCTCCTTCTCGGCCTCACCAAGGCCGGGGCAGAAAAAAAGGCGGGACTCTTTCAAAGCGCAGTGGTCGTTGAAGTGTGGGAAGAGGCTTCGCGCCGATGTAGTTCGTCGCGCAACGTGCTGGCCATCTCAAAATCATCGCTCGCCACAGCCTGATCTAAGGCCTCTTTCAGTAGTCGTTCGTCCATTGCCGAAATAGGCACACGCACTTGCACCATATCACCGGCGGCTGCCGTGCCGTGTGTCATCTGGTCGAAATACGTAGCCGACACCTGTAGATGCGCTTTGAAAGCCAATGCAAGTACGGTACCCACGCCTACGCTCTGGCGGATATGACGAAGATCGGCACCCTGTTGGAGTAAGAGTTCTGCGCGATACTCGCCGTGCGGGGTATTGTTGTGAAGCACCACGCTATGCAGGCGGATACCGAACGTATCAAGCGTTTGGCGCATCAGCATAGCCATTTCGCTAAGCTCGCCTTGCATAGCACGGCTCACCATACGGTATTCCTCGGGCGACACAAGGGCTGCCATACAACGCATGCCCAGCGTTTCTCGAAAGATAAGTATATATGCGCCTTGCAATGTCGCACCACGGGTGAGGCCGATTGGAACAAGGTTGATGAAGTGAGGATTGGACATAAAAAACACAAACTTGATAATCACGGCAAAGGTAAGCAGAATTTCCGAATTGTACCGTAGCACACACGATGTTTGGCTCTTTTACAACCGAAAACAGCTGTTCAGCCCCTTGTCCCACCACACGCCCACGACGCACCAATCCCCGGACATCTCCCGCAAAGAAAACTTGAAAAACAACAAGTGCAAGTTGTACGTGTACCGAAAATGTAATATATTTGCCGCCACATACATAAGCAAACAGTACGCAAAGATTAACGCTCAACGTTCCTTTGACAACTTATCTGGCTATGAATAGGTGGATTTACCCCGAGAACAATCACAAAAAGCAACACCCGCTCCTTGAACTTGAACAAACAATAAAAAAATACGGGTTGGTGGTAGTTGACAACATCACACAGATGCCCTTTTACGGAAAGCCGTATAACTGCAACTATGTAGTGTATAGCCTTTGCCATCGTGGGTGGGTGTTGGCAGAATACGACTCGCACGAGGTAGAATTTCGGCCTCACGAGATCTGTATCATAATGCCCAACCACACTATTACGGCGCACGAATCCTCGCCGGACTATTTAGCAACTCTCATCGTGGTGTGTCCCGAAACATTCAACGAGATGCAACGCCACAGCATCTACCGCCACCAAGCGTCATTCAAAAAACTGCCCGCCTTCCCGCTCGCTGACAATCAGTATGCGAGCATCGTAGAACTGTTTAGCCTTGTACGTACTGTGTCGCGGCTCAACACTACTCAAAAGCCTGTGATGCTCGCCAACCTCATAGATACGCTAAATACGCTCCTGAGCATCTATCGCTTCCCCGACGACACAGACAGAATCAAAGAGATACCACCTGGCGAGCAACTCTTCGACCGATACTACAACCTCATCGTTGCTAATCACGCCACAACACGTGAGGTGGGCTTCTATGCCAAACAGTTCAACCTCACAGCAAAATACTTCTCCACACTTATCAAACGCGAAACGGGTATCGCCGCCGGCGACTGGATTTCTAATTACATCGTCATCCAAGCCAAGACTCTGCTTCGCAACGCTCCCGAGCTCAACATCCAACAGATAGGGCTAAAGCTCGGATTTTCCGACCAAGCGGCCTTTTCCCGGTATTTCAAAACCAACACGGGGCAGTCGCCACGCGAATATCGTGAGAAGTGGATCTGACGTAAGCACACGGCAACGCTTTTCAAGGCTACAACAAACGCACCGAAACAACAAGACAATCACTTCACATCAAACAATAACACACTTATGAAAAAGTATCTTGCAGAAATGGTAGGCACTATGGTGCTTGTCCTGATGGGTTGCGGCGTGGCCGTCAGCCTCAATTGTTCATCCGACTGTTCCACCGTGGCCAATGCCGCCACCGTCATAGGCACAGCCCTGGCCTTCGGGCTTAGCGTAGTGGCTATGGCCTATACCATCGGCGGCGTGTCGGGATGCCACATCAACCCCGCCATCACTCTCGGCGTTTGGCTCTCCGGACGTATGAACGCAAAGGATGCCCTAATGTATATGCTCTTCCAAGTAATTGGCGCATTCCTCGGAAGCACACTGCTCTACCTCCTCACCACCAACGCAGGCCTCATCGGCACCGGTGCTAACGACCTGCAAGAAGGCGTAAGCCTCGTAGGAGGCGTGCTGGCAGAAATCGTCTTTACCTTTGTGTTTGTACTCGTAGTACTCGGCGCTACCGCCAAGACAAACGGGGCTACCAATAATTTCGCAGGTCTTGCCATCGGCCTGGCACTCGTCCTGGTCCACCTCGTGTGCATTCGCTACACCGGCACATCCGTCAACCCCGCACGTAGCATTGCACCTGCCATCTTCCAAGGCGGCACAGCACTCACCAACCTTTGGATCTTCATCGTCGCACCATTTATCGGTGCTGCACTGAGTGCTTGCGTCTGGAAAATCATTGACAACAAATAATCTACCTCCCAGCGTTTTTTCTTATCGTCCGACAACGAAAAAACAAAACCCGAGAAAACAATAACAAATGAGGGTATGTCGAAATTGGCATACCCTCGTTGTTTATCGTTGCGAAACCTAAAAATTTTTTGGCGGCGTGAATTTTTTTCAGGCGGCTTGAAAAAAAATTTCGGATGCCTTTGAAAATTTTTTCCGGACGGCTTGAAAATTTTTTCCGGACAGCTTGAAAATTTTTTCCGGACGGCTTGAAAATTTTTTTCAAGTGCTTTGAAATTTTTTTCAAGTGCTTTGAAATTTTTTTCGAGTGCTTTGAAAAATTTTTCCGGACGGCTCTGAAAATTTTTTTCAGGGTACGATAAAAAATTATTGCTGTCTGCTAAGACGTGCAACAAGACAGAAAGAACATTCGATGCCCGACATTTAAAAAAAGCGGAAGCCTTCTTGAAGTTGAAGGCTTCCGCTTTTATATAACGGGACGAACGATTGTCCGCCTAAGGTTTCAAAACATAGGGCTCAAAGCCCTCAAAAGGCGCAACGGCCTCTTACTTCAAGGTGACGTTCACGTCCTTACCTTCCTCGGCAAGGCTTACGTTGTCCTCGCGGAGCAACCAGCCGAGAGCCAGGAAGACGTCTTTCTCCGTCTTGGCCTTTACAGCCTTCTTGAGATCTTTAACAGTCAGGGTGCCCTGTTCGTTGAGAGCCTCCCAAATAGCACCGGCGAGTTCGCCTACTTTCTCTTGGTACATTGTGTTAATGTTTTTTGTAAAAGAATGTATTACTTGTTTTAAGACACCGCAAAAGTAGGCCGATGCTCCTCGCTCAAACAAACAAAGTACAAAAAAAAGGCAACACCCGCTCATTTTCACCCACTTAGGGCATCGGAATGAAAAGCAGGGCTTACAAACATTGTTTTCAAGGCATATACAATAACAATCCGCCGCTCGCGTTAAATAAAATATGATATGCCACTCTCGCAGCCGTGTGCTGCTCCTGCTCATATCGCTCCTCGCTCTGCCCTTGTGGGGACAGGGTGGGCGCGTTCGCGTGTTCGGACAAGTGAAAGACGATGCCGGACAGCCCTTAGAGCTGGCCTCCGTACGTCGAAACGGCACCGCGCAACTGGTACTCACCAACCTGCAAGGCCGCTACGAACTATACATCGCCGCCGGCGACACCTGTACGCTTGTTTATGGACTCATAGGCTACGAGCAGCGCAAGCGTCGCCTCATAGCCCAAGGCGACAGCCTGCGCCTCGACGTGATGTTGCCCGCCCTCTCGCGCACGATAGACCAAGCCGAGGTCACGGCGATGCACCTACAAACCGACGCGATGCAACGTTTGCACGCCGAAGACACACGCCACATGCCCAGTACCACCGGGAACGGCGTGGAGGAACTCGTCGCCACACAAGCCGGCGTGACAAGCCGCAACGAGCTGTCGTCACAGTACAACGTTCGCGGCGGGTCGTTCGACGAAAACTGTGTTTACCTCAACGGCGTAGAAATATACCGCCCGATGCTCGTAAGGAGCGGAGAGCAAGAGGGGCTAAGCGTTATCAATAGCGACATGGTGGGAAGCATACGCTTCAGCAATGGAGGCTTTGCGGCACGCTACGGCGACAAGATGTCGAGTGTGCTGGATATCACCTACAAACAGCCCGAACGCTTTGAAGCCAAAGTGGATGCGAGCCTGCTCGGCGCATCCGCCTATGTAGGCATCGGCTCCAAGCACGTCAGTTTTATGACCGGCCTGCGCTATAAAACCACCGAGTATCTCCTCTCCTCCACCGACACAAAGGCAGAATACGCCCCGCGCTTCCTCGACTGGCAGGCCTATTTCTCTTGGCGGCCCAACGACCGCTGGAGCCTCGACCTGCTCGGAAACATAAACGACAACCACTATCTCTTTCGCCCCAAAGACCGCGAGACACACTTCGGCACGATGGACAACCCGCGTACCTTTCGCGTATACTTTGACGGGCAGGAAAAGGATGCCTACCGCACCTATCTCGGAGCCTTGACGCTTACACGCCACTTCAATGCCGAGACCTACCTGGCACTCACCGCCAGCGCGTTTAGCACCAACGAGCGCGAGACGTACGACATCAGCGGACAGTACTGGCTTCAGGAAGCCACGGCACAGGAGGAGCTCGGCGTGGGTACCTATATGGAGCACGCCCGAAACCGTTTGCAGGCACGCGTGGTGCAAGGCGCACTGACCTTCCGCACACGCCTCACGGGACATACGCTCCTCGCCGGCGCGCAATGGCAGAGCGAGAAGATACGCGAGCACGCACGTGAGTGGGAGATGCGCGACTCGATGGGCTATAGCCTGCCCTACGACCCACAGCAACTATCGCTCATCTACAGCCTCGGCGCACAGGAGGAGATAAGCACCACGCGCTGGAGCCTCTTTGCACAAGACACCTGGCGTATGCGCCCCGCAGCCGGGCTGATAAACCTCACATACGGCATAAGGGTGAGCCACTGGAGTTGGAACGCCGAGACGCTTATCTCGCCACGCATCTCGGCAGGCTTCATACCCGCCGCCAACGACCGATGGACGCTACGCGCCGCACTCGGGGTGTACTACCAAGCCCCGTTCTACAAGGAACTGCGCGACACACTGCTACAAAACGGCATAGCCACCGTGGCTCTCAACAAAGACATTCGCTCGCAACGCTCCTTGCAGGTAATACTCGGAGGCGACTACTCCTTTCGAGCACTCGAACGCCCGTTCCGCTTCACCGCCGAGGCATACTATAAGCACCTCTCCAATCTTATACCCTACAGTGTTTCGGGCGTACGCACCGTTTACTACGGACGCAACATCGCCAAGGGATATGCCTATGGCATAGACTTTAAGTTGTTCGGCGAGTTTGTGCCTGGCACCGACTCTTGGATAACGCTTTCCATCATGCAGACACGTGAGCAAATCAACGGCCAATGGATGGCACGCCCCACCGATGGCCGCTATGCCCTCTCACTCTTCTTCACCGACTATTTCCCTGGCACCACACGCTGGAAACTTACGCTGAAAGCGGCTGTGGCAGACGGCCTGCCCTTTGGCCCGCCCCACAGCGAGCGCTCGCAACACCGCTTCCGCGCACCGGCCTACAAGCGCGTAGATGTGGGAATGAGTTATCGACTGCTGGGGAGCAACGACGGCACACACGACACCAACGGATGGCGACGCTACATAAAAAATGTATGGCTCGGCGTAGATGCTTTCAACTTACTGGGCATCAGCAACGTGAGTTCCTATTACTGGGTGACCGACATCACCAATACGCGCTACGCCGTACCCAACTACCTCACCGGACGCCTCATCTCTGCCCGAATTAGCGTGGAGTTCTAACGACAGAGCCGCCACTATCCTTAACAATATATTTACCTATGTACTCCAAGCCCCAATATACCTCTTTTACCGTGGCGTGTGGCGAGGCTGGCACACCGCTCCTGCCGTACATAATGAAATGTTTGCACGGTATAAGCCGGACAAAAGCCAAGGCACTCCTAACAGGCAACGGCGTGCGCGTAGATGGGCAAATCACTACCCAACACGACCTTACGCTACAAGCCAACCAGCGTGTGGAAATCAGTAAGCGCAAACCGCAGGCCGTGCTGAAAAACCGCTTTGTACGATTAGTCTATGAGGACAACCACCTAATGGTGATAGAAAAGCGTCCGGGCATCCTCTCTATGGGGACACCGCACCACAGCTTCTGTGTAAAAACCGTGCTTGACAATTATCTGCAAGAGAGCCACAGCAAACGCACCGCCCACGTGGTGCACCGCCTCGACCGCGACACAAGCGGGCTGATGGTATATGCCAAGTCAATGGAAGCCGAGCGCATTATGGAGGAGCACTGGCACGAAATCGTCAGCGACCGCCGATATGTGGCCTTGGTGAGCGGGCGGTTGGAAAAAAAGAACGGCTCGGTAGAAAGTTGGCTTAAGGAAAACAAAGCGTTTTTCACCTATTCCTCCCACACGCCAGGGGATGGCAAATATGCCCTGACACATTATAGACTCCTGCGCGCCGACGACAGCCACTCACTCGTGGAACTGCGTTTGGAGACGGGGCGCAAAAATCAAATTCGCGTACACATGCAAGACCTCGGACACCCCGTTTGTGGCGACGAGAAGTATGGCGGGGCTGAGGACAACCCTTGCCACCGTCTCTGCCTCCACGCCTATCGCCTCTACTTCCGCCACCCTATCACCGGCGAGCCGATGCGTTTCGACACACCCATACCGCAGGCTTTCAAAGATGCCATAACGCACTAACCTCCTCCCTTTCCGAAGAACAGAAAAGTGGCTACGCATTGCTTAGATGCATAGCCACTTTTCTGCTCTTCGGCTTTCGCTAAACGCCGTGCCGAAACAGGTTGTTCCTGACGCTTAATCCATAAGTGCTAAGCCAAGTTAGTCCGTTTGCTGCTCCAGTTCGATAGCAAAACTGGCACGGCGGCCGGTGGGCGTTAAGGCGCGGATCCAGAGCACACGCTCATCGCTGTTGTTAGCGTCGTGCACGGCGGCATCAAAGTCGTCGGTGGTGCGCATGGGTTGGTCGTTTACTGTCATAAGCACAAAACCTTTCTGCACACCCGCATCCTTCATCTTACCACTGCGCACAGCGATGACTTTCAGCCCGTAGCTGACACCAAACTGACGCTTCTCGGCATCGGTAAGTGCCTTGAGGCCTACACCGAGGTCGTCAGTGCTGACTTGTTCAAGAATGTCGGTGCCACCTTGTTCGTTGCGCAACGTCACGGTGACGTCCTGGTGCTTCTTGTTACGAACCACAGTGACACGCACCTTGTCGCCGGGCTTATGGCTGGCCAGTACCTCTTGCAACTCTCCGAACTTGTTCACCGTTTTTCCATCGACGGCGATAATTACATCGCCAACGGCGATACCACCCTCGGCAGCAGCACTATTCTTAGAGAGCTCGGCCACATAGATGCCCGTGGTGGTGCCAAGGTCGGGTACGTCCTCGCCATTAGCCTCCAACTGCTCAAGATAACTATCCACGTCCTTACCCTTTACTCCGAGCATCGCGCGTTGCACTTGGCCGTACTGCTTAATGTCGTTGACTACTTTGTTCACTATCGTGGTGGGGATAGCAAAGCCGTAGCCGGCGTAGCTGCCCGTTTGGGAATAGATCATCGCGTTAATTCCTACGAGTTCGCCGCGCGCATTGACGAGTGCTCCGCCGCTATTGCCGGGATTGATGGCAGCGTCGGTCTGAATAAAACTCTCTATGCCGTTGCTATTGCCAGTGACGGAGCGGGCTTTTGCTGAGACAATGCCTGCCGTAACGGTATTCGTGAGGCTATAAGGATTGCCAATGGCCAGCACCCATTCGCCGAGCTTCAGTGCCTCGCTGTTGCCTATGGTGATGGGCTGGAGATTGTTAGCATCAATCTTGATAAGGGCGAGATCGGTAGTGGCATCGGTGCCTATGACGCGGGCTTTGAACTCACGGTTGTCGTTGAGTTTCACAGTGATTTCGTCGGCGTTCTGCACCACGTGGTTGTTCGTAACGATATATCCATCGGCGGTGAGAATAACACCGCTACCGGCCCCCGACTGCTGAGGTTGCTGCTGACGCTGGCTGCGATTGCGATTGTTTCGTTGGCCCTGTTCATAGTCGCCAAAAGGATCGCTAAAAGGATCGCCAAAGAAAAACTCAAAGGGGCTGAAATACTGCATCTGTTGTTGCTGGCGCTGACGTGTAGCCACCTTGATGTAAACAACAGAGTTGATGGCGCGCTCCGCAGCCACCGTGAGGTCAACAGGCCCGCCGGGCGTTGCGGCAGACGTTTGGTCGGTAGCGTGTACCATCTGCAGCGGCGTGCCGTCGCCGCCCTTGTCGGCACAAGCCACAAGGCTCGTCCCCAGTGCTAAAACGACGAGTGAAATACCGAATACTTTTTTGTTCATACGGATTATTGATTTTAAGATTTCTTTCTTCTTCATAATGATAAACGTTTTAAGGGGTTGCTTTCAGGCTTCTGACGTGGCAAAACGCATAAAGTTTAATTTGCGCCAAGCGTCGCGCCCTTTCCTGCAAAAGCTGTGCAAAAGTACGCCACAAAGGGATTTTTTCGCGTCGTATATGCAAAAAATATGCCGCGCCGTCAACGTTGTTTAACATTGCACGGCGCGGCTTTAACGGGCATTAAGTTTAGAGAGTGTCTCGGAGCAGGGTTTTTAACGCACGGATTTGCTGCAGCTGGTCGCGTGCGTGTTGCTCGCCGATGCGTATCATTTCGTCCACGGCGCGATGGGAGAAACTCTCCACGCCATAGCCTTGGAGCGGTGGATTGAAGTAGAGATCTATGTCGTGGCGCGCAGCAACGTACTTCGGGCGGTCGTCAATTCCGAGCCTGCGACGCACGCTTTGCCAAAAGTTTTCCTCGCGGTCGAGGTCGGCCCCCCGCTGCGCCAGGTCAATGGCGATAACATATTGTGCGCCCATACTACGCGCTACATCAACGGGCAAGTTGTTGAGTACGCCACCATCGATGAGCCGCCACGAGCCGTACTGTACAGGGCTGAAAAACACAGGGAGCGACATACTGGCACGCATAGCCAAGGGCAAGGAGCCGCTGTCGAGATCTACCTCGGTGCGCGTATTAACGTCGAACGCCACGGCACGGAACGGACGTTGCAGGCTGTCGAAAGAGATGCTATCAGTGGCGGGCAAGAGGCGTGTAAACATATCGAGCACGTTGTGGCCACGTACCAATCCGAACTGTACAGTCTCACCATCGCGGCGGCGACCCCACAGGGGTATTCCAAAGATACTCACCGTGCCGTCTTCTATGGTAATAGGCGTGTTGGCGTGCTCGGGGTTGCGGTCGGTGAGCAAGTCCGTCCAGTTGGGTGCACGCATAATGCTATCTAACTGGGCGGCAGTATAACCGTAAGCGTAAAGGCCGCCCACGAGTGAACCGATACTTGTACCTACCACCATATCTATCGGTATGCCTTCCTCCTCAAGCACTTTTATCACACCGATTTCGGCAGCACCCTTGGCTCCCCCGCCGCCGAGTACGAGCGCCACGCGTCCACGTTGAGCAAAAGCGGGTAACAGGCAGAGAAACACCGAGAGGAGTAAACCGAAACGCCGCATCGTTGAAGAGGAAAGGAGGAAACGCATTGAAGGGGAGTTTTATGTATGAAAGGATTTCCTTTTGGGCTTGAAGCACCAACGCAGTTGCAAAGATATGTCATTCTTCCAAGACGACCTAATAAGTTGTGTGCCGCTGCTTATTTCGTTGCGGTTGAAATAGTGGGTGGACCCTATGCGCAGCCCTCCGTCGAAGCCCCAAAGAAGTTTTGCGCGCAGCGTGGCAACGAGGCGCATCCCGTGGTAGTAGAAAGAGGATATGCCTCCATAGTGTGGCAGCTGTGGTTCGTAGGCATAGAGTGCGCTCTGATAGTCGTCGCTCACAAAGAGTGCGGCGAAGGCCCCTATCTGAACGGCGGCGGTAGGTTGGTAAGCGGTGCGCAACGATGCCATATAGCCAAACGACGAGGCACTTACCTGCGGCACGCGCCACGTGGCAGTAAGTGCGGGGAAGAGCGAAAAGCGAGGGGCGGTGATTGTTAAACGCAGTGTGGCACGATGCGTTTGTACGAACTGCGACAAGTTGGCGTAGCCTGTCACGCCGCGTTCTTTGGTCTTATAGCGATAGACGAACTGCCATGTACGGTTTTCGCCGCGCCTCACATCTGCTTGGAGATAAAACTCCACCCCACGCGTGCGCCGTTGGTTGAGATAGACGGCGTGGGGAAAGAAAAAGGCATCGACGTAACTTGTCAGTGTGACACGCGAAAGGGCTTGGATTGTAGCCCCGAGCGTAGCTCCGTGTTCATTGGCACAGCGGGAGTTCTCTTGCACGGAGTGTCCATAGAGTGAGACAAACTGTGGCGAGAGGTGGCGGTGTTGCAGGAAAAGCTGCAAGGCATCGGAGGCATAGTAGCGCACAAGGCCACTATAGGCGAAGTGGAGTTTGTGGTCGGCAGCCGCTTCGCCACGCACGTCAAGGCGATTGTTGCGTAGGTTATAGTCTAACGAAAAGCCTCCTGCCGTGGTGCCGCGAAAGTAATAAGCGTTGTAGGCACGCCAAACGGGGCAGACGGGATTTGTGAAGTGTGTGACAAAAGCCGTGAGTCCCACCTCTCCATATTTATATATATAAGCACCGTGGGTGCCGAGCGTCAGTGCTGTAGCAACGTCCTTGCGGCTCATTTCGGACTTGGTGCGATGCAGGCCTGAAGTTTGAAGCGTGAGAATGGTGTCGCCGCGATAGGAAGCATCAAGCGTTCGCCACGATGCAAAAGCCGCCGTTTCAATGTGTTTGCCAAAGCGGACGCGTGCCGCGAGGCCACGCAAAAAGGCGTTCTCCTCCATAGAGGTATGTGGCTTGAGGTAAAAACCACTTTGCCCCGAGCTCGTGGCGAGCATACGTTTGCCGAGCAAGAAACCGCCGCCGAAGAGCATACCTTGACCTATGCGCACCTCGTAGTCGCCAAGAAGCCACTCGCTGCGTCGGTTGGTAGCGCGATGATGGAGAAAGAACGACACATAGTCGTAGGGTACGTTTCCCTCGGCGGCAAAGGGCTCGCCGGCATCTTTTTCGAGTGTCAGGCCATAAGCCCAGGTGCGACCGTATTTATAGCGAAAGCGCGTGGCATTGTGGAGGCCGTTTCCGTAGTAGATACGGTTAGGGTAACGTTGTAGTTCGCTGCGTGTGTGAGAGGCGTTGCCTTGACGGGTGTAGAGCGGTACATCAAGGTGTGTCTCGGCCTCATAGCGTCCGCAGGTGAGTTGTTCGACAAGCGAAGCGGTTTTTTGCTCTTTTTCACCTACATAAACGAAGAGCGGCAAGAAAAGGCGATCGGAATAGGTCAGCGGACGGACAAAAAGAAGTTCGCCAAGACTAATAAAGGCACGCTTGTCGCGATAAGCCAGAATACTATCGGCTTTCGTAGGTGTGAGAAACGGCAGGAGCAAAAGCTCCTCGCGCGAACAAGCATTGATATTGAGAGGCGAGGCGTGGAGCTCCTCCAACGTTTCATAAGTTGAGAGGCGCACAGTGGCTCGCTCGTCATCGTCGCCATCATCGGCATCGAAAAACATTTCCACAAATTCGCTCCACGAAATGCTGTCGCGTCGTGACGGCTGCGCACAAAGCAAAGAGGGGAGACAGGCTACCAAAATGAGGAGCAACAATGCGGTGCGCTTCACGGCTCGTGGGATTTAGGGGGGGAGGGAGTGAGATTTTTATCGTAGCCTGATACGGTCGCCTGCCGTAGGCACATAACTGTCGGGTAAGTGGTTGAGGCGATAGAGCGTGCGGGTTCGCACGGCGTAGTATTGGGCTATGGCATGGAGCGTCTCGCCAGGTTGCACGATGTGTACTCGATGTTTGTATTGCTTCGCGGCGCGGGCTGGCTTTTTCACAAGATAGACACGCTCGCCGGGACGTGGCTCGTAGCCTCGGCGTTGCTCGTTGTAACGACGCAGCGAGCCCTGGCGCACACCCCAGCGATGCCCTATTGTGCGATAGGTGTCGCCCGTCTGTGCCACGACGTAGTAAGCACCATTCTCCATATATATACGTCCGCCCTGCGACGAAGTGGCGGGTGCATTTGTCGTTGGCTGACCAGCAGCCGTGGTGTGTGGAGTGTCGGCGGTAGCAGCGGGTGCTATGCGGTCGAAGCGTGCGAGGTTGTAGGTTTCTATGATTTGTATCAAGCGGTCGGCATAGGTGGGGCTGGTGGCATAGCCGGCGGCTTTTAGTCCTCGCGCCCACCCCTTGTAGTCAGTGAGGGGCAGTGAAAAGAGGGCGGCGTAGCGACTACGATTGCGCAGAAAGAGGGAGTGGTCGGCATAACTCTGCGCCGCGTCGTTGTAGGCCCGGAAACGCTCGTTGGGCGCATCATCGTCTTTGCAAACATACGCGCCGTGCCAATCGCTGCCGGCTTTTATGCCGAAATGGTTGTTGGCGCGTGTGGCAAGCATACTTGTACCCGCCCCGCTCTCAAGGAGTCCCTGCGCCAGAGTGATGCTGGCAGGCACGCCGTGCTGGTGCATCTCGGCCACGGCCACCGGTGCGTAGCGTGTGATATAAGCCTCGTACGTCGCGTTGCGCTGCGCCCGAAGCGGCAGCACGGCAGTATAGAAGAGGGCTACAAAAAGGAGAACAGAAGCAGAAAGAGAAAACGCACGTCGGCTCATATAGTCGTGGCTGAATAAAAAAAAGAGGAAAGGGAGGATGTCAGTCCACCCGCTGAAAGGCTACCACCTCGTCGCCGAGAGTGGCGGTAAACTGCTGGCCTTGAAACGCTACGTCAAGAATAGCGGAGCCGCTGTTACGACGAAAGTAGTTGCGAAGCACGTTGCGCATAGTATCCACGTAGTTGCGCAGATACTTGCCATTCTTCTTCTCAAAAGCGTGTCGCAATTCGCCTTGCACGGCGACATCGTGATCGGGAAACGACACGTCTTCGTAGCGCACCTCAAGCGTGCGATGGAAATAGCGGAGGAGTACATCGCGCCCGTTGGCCACCCATTGTCCGCTCACGGTGCTTCGAAAGCGGAGCAACACGGTTTCGTCGTTCATCCAGCGCACACGTTGCTCATAGACTACCGTTTCTGTCAAGGCGTGGTCTGGAGCAAAGGTACGAAGAACGGTTTGCGTCTCCTGTGTACCCGTGGTTTCATCGGTGGTGACTAAGATGCGTTGCCACGTACCCAGAAGGCTATCGGCCAAAGCAGGCGGAAAGAACGAGAGGAGTATGGAAAGCAGGAGCGTCACGGGCTTGGAGTTTTAGGACGGCACGAGGTGCGTCGGAGTGCTACGGGTGTTTCTCTTCCTCGCTCCATTCTTTGTAGGGATGGCGACGCAGGGAGGAGTTGTAGTAACGGCGTAGCCCGGTCACTTCCTGGCGTAAGAAATCAGGATGCTCAAAGTCTTCGTCTTCGCTGCGCAGCTCCACCTCGGCTACCACAAGTCCGGCGTTGTCGGCAAAGAACTCGTCCACCTCAAAGACGTGACTGCCTGCGGGTACGAGCCAGCGTGTCTTCTCCACCACGCCGGGCTCACAGATAGAAAGCAGCGAAAGCCCTTCGTCGCGCGATATTTCTTTCTCAAACTCGTAGCGCGTCAGCCCGCCGTGGCGCGAGGGTCCTTTAATTGTCAGGTAGCATTTGTCGTCGCGCAAACGCACACGCACCGTTCGCCCTTGTTGGCTACAAATGTAGCCTTGAACAATGTGTGACGAGGAGGTGGCGGCGCGCTTAAAATCGCCGGCGACAAGGAATTTGCGTTCTATCTCGAGAGCCATAGCCGGTAGGTTAACCCAAAGCGGTCGTTAGACCTACGTTAACTGAATGCTACACCAATGCCTATAAGAATAAAGGTGAGCACGAGCAGTGCGGCTACAATGCCGAGGAATACGCGCCGTGCCTGCTTGCGTTCGCGTGCTACACGGGCGGCTTGTCTTTGTTCTTTTTTCTTACTCATAATATCTATATGTGTTTGTTGTTTCTTGGTTTATGATGGGTTCTACAAGTACGTCGTGAACTGCTCTTCGGCTATTCGCTAATAAATCCGACGCAGCATAAATGCTTTGTCGTTACTCGGGCTTCTCTGCGCCAAACTCCATAAGATAGGCCTTGATAAAACCGTCAAGCTTCCCGTCCATCACACCGCCTACGTCGCTCGTCTGAAAACCCGTTCGGTGATCTTTCACACGTCTGTCGTCAAAGACGTAACTGCGTATTTGGCTGCCCCACTCTATTTTCTTCTTACCGGCCTCAATCTTGGCTTTTGCGGCTTGCCGTCGCTTAAGTTCGCGGTCGTAGAGGTTGGAGCGGAGTAGGCGCATAGCATTCTCGCGGTTTTCAAGTTGTTTGCGCGTCTCGGTGTTCTCTATGAGGATTTCTTCTTCCTCGCCCGTTTCGGGGTCTTTGTACTGATAGCGCAGGCGCACACCCGTCTCCACTTTGTTTACATTCTGCCCGCCGGCACCGCTGCTACGAAACGTGTCCCAGGAGATTTTGGAGGGATCGACGTAAACTTCTATCGTATCGTCAACGAGCGGGGTGACAAACACGCTGGCAAAACTCGTCATACGTTTGCCCTGAGCATTATAGGGCGACACGCGTACCAAGCGATGCACGCCGTTTTCGCTCTTGAGGTAGCCATAGGCATAGTCGCCTTCGATTTCCATCGTCACGGTCTTGATACCGGCTTCGTCGCCGTCCTGCAAGTTGGAGATGTTTATCTTATAATCGTTAGCTTCTGCATAGCGCATATACATTCGCATAAGCATCTGCGCCCAGTCTTGACTTTCCGTGCCGCCCGCGCCGCTATTTATTTTTAGCACGCACGACATCACATCCTCCTCCTGCTGCAACATATTCTTGAGTTCTAAGGCTTCAATGGTGTTGATGGCTTTCTGATAGGCGGCATCCACCTCGGCCTCCTCCACTAATCCCTCTTTGCAAAAGTCAAAAGCCAGAGCGAGCTCGTCCACAAACGTGCGGGCTTCTTTATAGCCCACGAGCCATTTCTCAAGGCCTTTCACGAGTTTCATCTGCTTTTCGGCACGCTCGCGATCCTCCCAGAAATCGGGTGCCTGCGTACGCAGTTGTTCCTCCTCAAACTGCACTTGCTTGGCAGGGATATCAAGATAGCGGTGCAAGGCTTCGGCGCGTTCCTGCACCGCTTTGAGTTGTTCTATGGTTATCATACGTCTTCTTGCGTTTCCGTTGGTTGTGCCTCACTTGCTGCCAAACTGCTTCTCCGCCTCTTCGTAAAGGCGGTCAATCTCGGCTTTGTAACGCTCGTACACCACACCGCGCTTCACTTTTAGCGTATTGGTGAGTTCGCCGCTCTCTATGCTTAGTGCGCGCGGCAGCAGGATAAAGTGCTTCACCTTTTCATAGCCTGCCAACTCTTGTTGTAGGAGCTCTATACGCTGGTTGAGCATTTCGTAGATGTGTTTATCCTGACACAAAGCCTCTCGACTTCCGTAGGAGAGGCCTTGCTCTTTGGCATAGGCTTCAAGTAGGGTGTAGTTGGGTACGATGAGTGCGCTTACAAACTTGCGTCTGTCTGCCACAACGACGGCTTGTTCTATGTAGCGGTCAACAGAGAGTTTGCTTTCTATGGCTTGCGGCGCGATGTATTTGCCGTTGCTTGTTTTGAAGAGGTCTTTGATGCGCTCTTTCAGAAAGAGCTCACCGTCTTTTACGTATCCCGCATCACCTGTGTGAAACCAGCCGTCGGCATCAATGCTCTGCGCTGTGGTTGATACCTTATTATAATAGCCGGGTGTGATGGTCTTTCCGCGTAGCAGTATTTCATCGTTATCGCCGATGCGATACTCCAGCCCGTCGACGAAGCGTCCCACGGAGCCTGGCGTTACGGGTTGCTCGGGGCGGTCGCAGGTGACGGTGGCGGTGCTTTCTGTCAGCCCGTAGCCCACTATCATATTTATACCTACGGCGTGGACAAACGTTTCAACCTCGGTCGAGACAAGTGCTCCGGCCGTGGGGAAGAAGTTGCCGCGGTCAAGGCCGAGGGTGCGCCTTAGCACGCTGAAGATGGTCTTGTCGTAGATGCGGCGTTTCATAGCCAGCAGTGGCGGCAAGCGTCGGCCTTTTGACGTATAATCTGTCCAGCATTTTATTCCCGTTTCTAAGGCCATACGCATCAGTTTGCCCTGCACGGGGGAGGCTTCGGCCATTTTCTCTTTCACACCTTGGTACACCTTTTCCCAAAAGCGTGGGACGCTTGACATACACGTGGGCCTTACCTCGCGCAACGACTGCAACACATCGGCGGGGCGCAGGTTCACGGCTTGGACAGCCCCCACAGCGAGTCCCCAGTACGTCCAGCCACGTTCGAAGACGTGGGTAAAGGGAAGGAAGTTGAGCACCACGTCTTTGTCGCTGAATTTCAGTGCCTGGTTATTCACTCGCAGGGCTTCGTGGTACATACCATAAGTCAGTTGCACACCCTTGCTATGTCCCGTGGTGCCACTGGTATAAAGGATATTTGCCAGGTCGGAAAAGTTGGCGGCGGCTTGGCGTAGGTTGAGCTCCTCGTCGTAATCGCCCGTCTCGCCGACACGTAGGAACTCGTCGAAATAGATGCTGAGCGTGTCGCCCGGCTGTCGCTCCACCTTGCGGTCAAAAATGATGATGCGCTCTAAGGAGTGGCACAGGGGAATGGCTTGTATGGCAACGTCGTATTGTTGTTGCTCGCCAACAAAAAGAAAACGCACACGGGCATCGTTAATCATATAGACAATCTGCGGCGCACTGCTTGTGGGATAAAACGGCACAGTCACACCACGCACGCCGTAAGCCCCGAAGTCCACGAAGAGGCACTCGGGCTTGTTTTGCGAGAACACGGCGATGTTCTCCTGCACGTCTGTTTCGTAGGCCAAAAGCGAGAGCGACACGCGCTGCACCGTTTCGGCAAAGCGTCTCCAAGAAATGTTTTTCCACTTGCCCTCATCGTAGTCGCGATACATCAGGGCGGTACGTTCACCATAGGTTCGTGCTTGCTCATATACCAAGCGCGAAAAATGACAATTGTTAAGCATATACTTTTGTTGCTTATTCGCTGCAAAAATACATTTTTCTATGCTTCCGATGCGCCCAGGCGTTAAGTTTTTGAGTATTTCGGTTTTTCGTTTGTTGGCACAACATTTGCAGAGAAGTGGACAAGAAAAACGCTTAAGCAATGAAAACCGAAAAAGAAATACCCATCGCCTCCCCCGAAACGGAGGACATCCAGCAAGAAACGCCCGATGCAGCATCTGCCACTGTTGAAATGGCCGATGCAGCCGATGTTGTGGTCAACGAAAACGATGAGGCAGAAGCCTCGTCGGAGTGCCAAACCGCCAACTCCGCAGACGTGCAAGCCGACGACCCGCTTGAAGCACAACTGGCTCAAGCACAAGATGAGATAGCCGCTCTGAAAGACAAAAATTTGCGCCAGATGGCTGAGTTCGACAACTTCCGCAAACGCACTATCAAGGAAAAGGCCGAACTGATACTCAACGGCGGAGAGAAGGTGATAAACGCCCTGCTGCCTGTGCTCGACGACTTTGAACGTGCCTTGAGCAACATAGAAAAGAGCAACGACCCGGACATCCTGCGCCAGGGTGTGGAACTTATTTCCAGCAAACTCCTGCACACGTTGGAAGCACAAGGTCTCTCGCGCATTGAAGCCGAAGGGCAGGAGTTCAACACAGATTTCCACGAGGCCATAGCGCTGACACCCGTTAACGATGCCAAACAAAAAGGCAAGGTGGTTGATTGTGTGCTGACAGGTTACAAACTCGGCGACAAAGTAATTCGCCACGCTAAAGTGGCTGTGGGGCAGTAGCACAATGCTACAACACACCCTTGTTGCACCGACAAGTCACTCATAATCCAGTTATTCTACGATGGACTACTACGAAATACTCGGCGTGAGCCGCACGGCCACTCCCGATGAGATAAAAAAAGCCTACCGCAAAGCCGCGCTAAAGTACCACCCCGACCGCAACCCCGGCGACAAAGAAGCCGAGGAGAAGTTTAAGCAAGCCGCCCGTGCCTACGAGGTACTCAGCGACGAGCAAAAACGAGCGCAGTACGACCGCTTCGGAGAAGACGGACTGCGTGGTATGAGCGGTGGCACCCCCGATATGGACCTGAACGACATCTTCTCACATTTCGGCTCCATGTTCGAGGAATGGGGACTCGGTGGCGTGGGTGGCTTTGGCAGTTTCAGACAACGCGGCAGCACAGCACGCTATAAGGGCAGCGATTTGCGCCTAAAAGTGTCGCTCACCCTGCAAGAAATCCAACACGGTTGTAACAAGAAATTCAAGGTGCGTAAGGACGTGCCTTGTAGCCACTGCCACGGAAGCGGAAACGCCGATGGTGCACAGCCGCAAACGTGTCCCGAGTGTGGTGGACGCGGCGTGGTGATACACACCCAAAAGACGTTTTTGGGTATGATGCAAACACAAGAAGTATGCCCCCGTTGCCACGGCGAGGGAACCATCATCAACCACCCTTGCCCCCACTGCCACGGCGAGGGAGTGGAACGCGGCGAGGAGGTGGTGGAGATCAACCTACCCGCAGGCCTTGCCGATGGTATGATAATGACCGTGCGCGGCAAAGGAAACGCCGGGCGACACAACGGAGTGGCCGGCGACATACAGGTTCTCGTGAGCGAAGAGCCTCACCCCGACCTTATCCGCGACGGCGACGACCTCATCTACAACTTGCTGCTCACCGTGCCGCAGGCCGTACTCGGCGACAGCATCGAAGTGCCTACCGTTGATGGCAAGGCACGTATCAAAGTAGCACCAGGCACACAGCCCGGCACAGCACTCTTCCTGCGACGAAAAGGGCTGCCGCGAGTTAATTCCAGCCACGTAGGCGACCTTATCGTAAATATCAGCGTCTATATCCCCGAGCACACCACCGACGAGGAACGTGCTTTCTATCAGAAACAAAGCCAACGTAGCGACACACACAAATGTTCAAAATCGGTGAAAGACAAGATATTTTCCACCTTCCGCCGATATTTTGAGAAATAGGTAGGAACAGAACGTGGAATAGTACGTTCTGTAAACGACGGAAATCGTTCAACCATTTTTCGCTATCCGACTCAAAACCGCACAAGCTGCGAGAAAAAGCAGGAAAAACAACTTACAGAAAACAACATCGGACTTCGTAAAAAAGGCAACAAACCTTTTTCCGACGAAGTCCGATGTTGTTTTGTACTCCTGGCTACCCGCGCAGGCTAATGGCCAAGAAGCACACAATTAAAGCACCTTGCAAAAACATATATTACTATCAGCCCAAACGTGCAAACGCCTCCAATCTCCGTCCGCAAAGTATGGGAACGCCGCGTGTGCCATACTTACGACACTAATAGGCTTACATTATTTCCGAAACTGGAAGACTTTTAATTGAGGTGGGAGGAATTTTTTTCTTCCTCGGATGAATTATTCAAATTGTGACTATATTTTTACAAATAAAGCCTATACGTGTAAAAATATAGGCTTTATTTGTAAAAATATAGTCACAATTTGAATTCTTTGTCCGATTAAGAAAATAATTGGTCGCGCACGAGCGAAAAGCGGAGCGACAGCGGAAAGAATATGCTTATTCGGTAACGGATTGTTGTGCGAAAACAAAAGGAATATGCTTATTCGGTAGCGGTTTATTGTGCGAAAGGAAGGGACGGCGACGAGGGTTTGGCGTGTGTCGTTGGGTTTCCGAAAGCCTACGGCGCGAAACTTTTGCTGTGTGCTAATAAGTGGACTTTATGGGGCTTACTTTTGGAAAAAAGGAACTCGCAATCGCATATCATCGACCATTGAAAACCTTTTCTTTGGCACTAATAAGTTTTAGCAGACGGCAATAAAAAAACATACAAGCACAAACTATTACGCAAAGTCATTCCTGCATCCGAAAGCATCAGCACCTCGCAGAACAAAAATCGCTACTTCTCAAAAAAAATCCCTCAAAAATTTGCTCAAACGCGTCAAGCATCATACTTTTGCGGTGTATTAGTACACTATTACACCAATAAGCCTTGTTTTTCTACCACATTGATATAGAGAAATGCGGCTCAAAATCAGTTATAACACAATGATTGACATTCAACAACTGAACTTTGGCTACCAGAAAGCGTGGCCGGTGTTTCAAGATTTCACAATGCGCCTTGAGGAAGGACACGTCTATGGTCTGTTAGGCAAAAACGGCACAGGAAAAAGCACTCTGCTCTATCTTATCAGCGGCCTATTGCGCCCGCAGCGCGGCTTCGTAAAGGTGGATGGTATGGAAGCCATCGCGCGTAAGCCAGAAATGCTACGCGAAATAATGCTTGTGCCCGAGGAATACGAGCTTCCCGCCATAGGACTGGACAGTTATGTAAAAATCAACGCCCCCTTCTATCCCCGCTTCTCCCACGAAGCCCTGCAACGCAACCTCCGGGAGTTTGAGCTGCCCGAGAAAATCAACCTCGGACGGCTCTCTATGGGACAGAAAAAGAAAGTCATCATCTCCTTCGCCTTAGCCGCCAGCACAAAATATCTCTTTATGGACGAACCCACCAACGGCCTTGACATACCCTCCAAGGCACAATTTCGACGTGTGGTAGCAGGAGGGATGAACCAAGAGACAACCGTGATAATAAGCACCCATCAGGTGCGCGACGTGGAGATGCTTATTGACCAGGTGGTGATGATTTCGCAGCAAAACGTATTGCTCAACGCCAGTATCGAACAACTGAGCCGCGCCTTCCGTTTTGAGGTGCGCCAACCCAGCAATGTTCCCGAGCCCGACGTACTCTATGCCGAACCATCGCTGCAAGGCAATTACGTCATCGCACGCGGACAAGGCAACGGCGATGCCACAATGGTCAATCTCGAACTGCTGTTCAATGCAGTGAGTTACGGAGCACTGCAAGGCATAACCCTTTAACCCTTATCGGACATAAAACTTTATGGAAGCGTTTTTACATCGGACAAATCGTGAAGCCAGGCGATGAAAGCCCCGCAGGCTATGCACGAACGACGTACTTTGCAAGATGTCAAAGAATAAAAACTTTAGCATAAAGAGATCTTTCACAACAAAAAACACTTTTTCGGTTTAATGACCAATTGGGGTTCATCCCGTAGCAAAGAAAAACCATACATCTACAACAACCAACAAACAAAGCTATGAAATCATTCAACATACACCGTTTTTGGCTCACCCTGAAATGGGATTTCCACACCAACCTACGCAGCAACGTGCGCCACTGGCTGATTATGCTCACCGTGTTCTTTTTCGCTATCTTGCTGCCTCACGCCTGTGTAATCACCGAAGGCGACAAAGCCCTCGGCGAGCCACAAGTGGAAATCATTGAAGAAGAGGCCTTTGAAGAACTAAGCCCCGCAGAGCAAAAAGAGTATTCACGCGAAAACTTAGAAGACGAATACGGCGCACCAATCGTAGAATACCATCGCGAGATACCGCCCTACGTGGACACGTGGGAGTCGCGTGTAGCGCAGCAACACAGCATAACAGCCATCTTCCTGTTGATAATCGTGGCATTCTACTTCACCTTCAGTGCCTCGCTCTTTCTCAACAACCTCACCACGAAGCAGAAACGCATCTCTTTCCTTGCCCTGCCCGCCTCAACAACCGAGAAACTCGTGGCACGCTGGGTATATGCCGTGCCTGTGTGGTTGCTGATGACACTCACCGCTTTCGTCGTAGCCGACCTACTGCGCTATGCGGTGCAGCCGCTCATTGGCCCATACCACCCAGGGCTGATGATAACCTGGCTAAGCACAACGGCGAATAATTTCTTCCAGCATTTTGTTGAGAACCTCAAAATTACCGAGCCACAAGAGCGACAAGTAATGATAGCCATTACTATAACAACCCTCAGCAGCTGGCTTCTCTCCCACTCCACCTATCTGCTCGGCAGTGCTGTGTTCCCACGCTTCCCATGGTTGCTCACCTCATTCGTCATTTGGATATTCTCCAGCATACTAAGCATCCTACTCGTAGCCACTGGCGGCAACACCCTGAGTATCATTTTCTCAGACATCGACAAGAACGACACGACAATTATCTATGGCTTTGCAGCATTCAACGGGCTACTCGCCGTAGGTTTCTGTTGCCTCGCCGTTAGGGTGTTCCGACACTTGCAAGTAATTAACCACAAATTCTTCAACCTATGACCTTTGCCGACAACAAACCCATCTATCGACAAATCGCCGAGCGCCTTGAAGACGAAGTTGTCAGCCGCAAATACGAAGAAGGCGAACGCACACCCAGCGTACGCGAATACAGCGCGCTCTTACAGGTAAACGTCAACACCGTGGCGCGCGCCTACGAAACACTGGCACAGGACGGTGTCATACAGCAACAGCGCGGACTGGGTTACTATGTCAACACCGGCGCACGGGAAGCCATCATAGCCCGAAGACGACAGCACTTTATCAACGTTGAAATGCCCGCCTTCCTCCGCGATATGAAACGCTACGGCATACCGCTTGAAGAACTAAAGAAATGTGAAACCGAAATTGAAAAAGCTGAAAACAAGGCTATAGAGATTGAGGAAGCTTAAACCCAAATCTACTACAACCTTCCAACAGAACTCCCACCCCAATGAAAAAACTCCTCGTTTTCGTCCTCCCCTTTCTCTCCCTAACCGTCCCGGCTCAAACCACCATTTCCGGCATAGTGAAAGAAGCCGCCGACAGCAGCGCGTTGCCCTATGCCACCGTGCGGCTCTTCGTGCCGGCCACGGCAAAAGAAGCCACCGTTACCACCATCACCGATGCCGAGGGAAACTTCACTATCACCACCACCAAGAAAGGCGAAGCACGCCTACACATCGCCTTTATAGGTTATCAGAGTGCCGAGCGAGCCTTGACGCTGGACGGACACCCCATCCACTTAGGCACCATAGGCCTGCTCACCGCCGATGCTATGCTTTCGCAAGCCGTCGTCGTGGCCGACAGACCCATCGTGCGTATGGAGCCCGACAAAGTGGCATACGACCTGCAAGCCGACCCCGACACCCGCTCACAAACGCTCTTAGACATGATGCGCAAAGTGCCCCTCGTCACCGTTGACGGCAACGACAATATCCAAGTGGCAGGCAACAGCAACTTCAAAATATACGTTGACGGAAAGCCTATGCCGATGTTCAATGGCGAGAATGCCGCACTGGTGATGAAAAGCATCCCCGCCTCCTACGCCACCGAGATAGAGGTGATTACCAACCCCGGCGCACGCTACGATGCCGAGGGAACGGGCGGCATCATCAACATCAAGACAGCAATGGCGGCAGATGCCCAAGAGACACAGCGGCAAGAGCTTAACGGACAGAGCCTCAACTTCAACCTACAAGCCGGAAACCGCAGACAAGGTGCCTCAGCCAACTTCACGTGGCAGCACGGCCCACTCTCGCTCAGTGCCAACGCAGGCTTCAACCACCAGAAGAGCGGCACGTCGCACTTCAACTTCGACCGCATACAACACACCGAGGCCGGCGACATTGCCACGCGTCTGCGCAACGATAACTTGATACAAAACAATATGGTGCACGCCTCAATCAGCCTATCCTATCAGATAGACTCCTTGCGACTGCTCACCGCCAACGGAAACCTAATGACCTTCCGACAACACAACGACGGCACAGGAAACGTGGCAACCACACAAAACGAGACACCCATCTCCTCCTATCGCCAACAAACCCGGGGGCGTATAAACTATACCAACGTCTCGGCAAACATTGACTATCAACGCGGATTTGCCAACGAGAAAGAACGATACCTCACCCTCTCTTATCAGTTTAACCACACACCCCTGCACGAGCGCAACTATAACTTTTTCAACGACCCCGTCGGCCTACTCACTACACTCACCGACCGCTTCAGCGACAACGACGCCTATACTTCCGAACACACCGCACAAGCCGATTTTACCACGCCGCTCGCCACGAACCACAAACTCAGCGTAGGGGCGAAGTTTATTGGGCGCATCAACAGCAGCGATGCCTTAATGTCTTACCTTGAAGACGGCGTATTCCTGCCACAACCCGAACAAACCACACGCTATAAACACTACAACGACATAGGTGCCACATACGCCGAATACGAAGGCACCACGGGAAAGTTCAAACTCAAGGCCGGCGCACGCTACGAACACACGTGGCAACGTGTGCGCTATGCCAACACGCCCGAACACAACTTCTCCGTGAGATACGGAAACCTCGTGCCTTCGGCCACTCTCACCTATCAGATAGCACCTACACGAAGCCTCGGACTAACCTATAATATGCGCATTACGCGACCTTTCATCTCGGCACTTAATCCCTATGTCAACGATTCCGACCCCACCAACATCTCCTACGGCAATCCTAACATAGATGCCGAGGAGACCAATGCCATAGGCCTCGTTTACAGCAGTTTCTCCAAAGCCTTTATCCTGCGCACACAAGCAGAAGCAAGTTTTACCAACGGAAACATTGAAGAATACAAATTCTACAAAGACGGCGTACTCAACACCACCTACGGCAACCTCGGTAGCGCACTCAACAGCGGCATCAGCGTCTTTGCAAACCTGCGCCCCACCACCACAACAAGCATCATCGTCAACGCACGCCTCGCATACGCACGCTTCCACAGCAAAGCACTCAACACCGAGAACCATGGCTGGCAGTGCAACCTGATGCTCGGCCTGCAACAAACCCTTTGGTGGAAGATAAAACTCAGTGCTAACCTTTTCACTATGTCGCGCACCATACAACTGCAAGGCTCAAACAGCAGTTTCGGAGCGGTGATGGGGAGCCTCAACCGCTCGTTCCTCAAAAACGAACTGCTCACCGTGGGCATAAGTGGATTTATGCCACTGCGCGGCACTGCAATACACTTCAAGAGCGAGAGCCGAGGCACAGACTTTACCAACCGTATGAATTTGCTTATTCCCGCAGCCAACATAAGTCTCAACCTCTCAATCAAACTCGGAAGCATAGGCCTCTCCACACGCTCTGTTAACCGCTCCATTGAAAACACCGACGGCAGCAGCGAGAATCCAGCACAATCCTCCACAGGCTCAATGGGCACAAACTACTAACAAAAAATACAGTCCTCAAATCGTTCGCACTCCCAAAAAATCACTACAACTATCTATGAAACTCTATCAAATTCTCATACTCTTCCTCCTCTCCGCCTCGCTCACCCTTACCGCACAACCACAAAGCGGCACACCGTCAGCAAACATAAAGATAACAAAAGGACTCTTCGGCGTAGGCCACCAAGCCAAAGACTGGTTCTTTGAAATCCCCGACACGCTCCTCGGACGCGAGATGCTGGTCACCGTGCGCTACATCGCCACACCCGCCGGCTACAACAAATACGGCGGCGAACAAGTGAACCAACAAACTATGTACTGGGAAAAAACCACAAGCGGCGAGCTGCGTCTGCGTGCACGCCACATCGTCACCGTGGCCGACAAGAGCCAAGCCATAGGGCGAGCCGTGGAAGCAAACAGCAGCGACCCCATCGTTGCGGTGTTCAAAGCCGAAACAAAAGCCACACGTGGCACCACACGCATCAACGTGGCCAGTTTCTTCCTCAACGACAACGGAGCACTCACTCTCACCAAAAGCGAGAAGCAAGAACTCGGCATCACTGCTATGCAGCCCAACCTCTCAGAGATTGAAGCCATCAACACCTTCCCGCTCAACACCGAGGTACGCCTGCTTACCACCTGGGTGGCACCACAAGGGCACACCCCCTCGGCAGCACGAACGGGGAAAGTAACCGTGGGGCTGAACATCAGTTTCGTTCTCCTGCCCAAGGTGCAGATGGCACGCCGTCTCTTCGACCCTCGCGTGGGCTACTTTACCGACAGTTACACCTCCTTCAGCGACTATCAGCAACACGTAGAGCCACGACGCTTCATCACGCGATGGCTCTTAGAACCCAAAGACAGTGCCGACCGCGAGGCTATGATGCGTGGCGAACTCGTGGAACCCAAGAACCCCATCGTATATTACATCGACCCCGCCACACCCGAACGGTGGCGGCCCTATCTTATAAAAGGAGTGGAGGACTGGCAAGTGGCTTTCGAAGCCGCCGGTTTCAAAAACGCCATACAAGCCCGCCTATGGCCCGACAGCATTCCATCTATGAGCATGGAGGACGCACGATACAGCGTCATACGATACCTCGCCTCGCCCATAGAAAACGCCTACGGCCCCAACGTACACGACCCGCGTACGGGACAAATTCTGGAGAGCCACATCTGTTGGTATCACAACGTGATGCAACTTCTCCACGACTGGTATCAAGTGCAGGCCTCCACCGTGGACGAAGCTGCACGACAACTACGCTTCAACGATGAGTTAATGGGCGAACTCATACGCTTTGTCTCCTCACACGAAGTAGGGCATACGCTTGGCCTGCGCCACAACTTCGGTAGCAGCAGCACGGTGCCTGTAGATAGCCTGCGCAACCCGGCCTGGGTGGAAGCCCACGGCCACACACCAAGCATTATGGACTATGCACGCTTCAACTATGTAGCACAACCAGGCGACAACATCTCGCGCCGGGGCATATTCCCACGTATAGGCGACTACGACATCTGGGCTATACGTTGGGGCTACTCGCCGATGTGGGATGCCTACGACGAGGTGAGCGACCACCGCGAGCTTGAAACACACTTGATGGACAAGTACTACAAAGGCAACCGCCGCCTATGGTTCGGCGATGGCGAGATGCGCCGCAACGACCCACGCTGCCAGACAGAAGACCTCGGCGACGATGCCGTAAAAGCCGGACAATACGGCATAGAGAACCTCAAGTGGCAACTGCCGCAACTGCCACAGTGGAGTTACGACCTCAGCGATGTGAACAACAGCTACCTCTCCGACCACTACTACAACGTGCGCACTCAGTTGCGACGCTACCTCGGACACGCCCTGCGATATATCGGAGGCACGTACACCGATTTCAAAGCCGTGACAGAGCAAGGCCCAATCTACCAATCTACACCGCGCGACGTACAGAAACGAGCTCTGGACTTCCTCAACGAACAAGTGCTCAACGAACCCGTCTGGCTCATCAACATACCGTATATAAATCGCATCACGGCGCAACCCACAAACCTCACCCTATCGGTAGGCCAACCCATCGTGGCACAAATGGCGAGTGAATCCCAACTTAAATACCTCAACGAGAACTACCCCGCTGAGGAATACCTTGCCGACCTCACCAATCTGCTCTTTAAAGAACTGCGCGGTACAGCCCCCACCACCGAATACCGGCGCGGACTGCAAAGCACCTTTGTGGCTACACTCACTGCCTACTTCAAACGCGCTGATGCCAACGATAAACCACGCCCAGCAGTACTCGCCACACTTCAAGACCTCAAACAACGCCTCGCTGACAAGGCCAACGAAGCACACTATGCCTCCCTCGCCGATGCCATCGAACGCGTGTTGAAGATAAATTAACCACCCAGAACACTTGTATTACTGCAAGTGTTCAAAAAAACAGCTACTTCTAAAACCTTTTTCTTACTTTTGCACCCAACAAACCATACTTAAACACTTCTTACAATTATGATTGTTACCACCACACCTTTCATCGAAGGCCATCCCGTACGCGAGTATCGCGGCATTGTCACCGGCGAAACCATCATCGGCGCAAATTTCTTTAAAGATATCAAAGCAAGCCTGACCGACTTTTTTGGCGGACGGAGCAACGCGTATGAGAAAACACTGCGCGAAGCCAAAGACTCCGCAATGAACGAAATGATGTAACGCGCCGCCGAAATCGGTGCTAACGGCATACTCGGCGTTGACCTCGACTACGAAACAGTAGGACAAAACAGTTCAATGCTTATGGTAACCTGCAGCGGAACTGCCGTAGTTCTCTAAAAGAAAAGCAACAGCACAACAACAAGTCTCTCAGACAAAAGACGCAAAGCGCAGTAAGCACAAACGCTCCACCTAAGCACTTTGCGTCTTTCTTTGAAATATAGCACGTACCTTAAACTCCTTAAAATCTTTTGACTAATGACAAGAAAAATCTTTTCCGCCCTTCGCGTCCTTACGCTGCTTGCAACCATAGCCTTTGGCACTCAGACAGCTCGCGCCGATGGCGGTATGTGGCTTCTTAAACTGATGGAGCAACAACATCTGGCAGACTCTCTACGTGCCGCAGGCCTGCAAATCGACCCGTCGGAACTCTATAGCGAAACAGGCCCCTCGCTTAAAGACGTAGTAGGAATCTTCGGTGCTGGATGCACAGGCGAAGTGGTTAGCCCCGATGGCCTTATCTTCACTAACAACCACTGCGGCTTCTCTTTCGTACACGAGATGAGTACTATGGAACACAACTACCTCCAAGAAGGCTTCTACGCCAAGAGCCGCGCAGAGGAACTCCCTGTACCGGGGCTTGACTTTGTTTTTGTACGTGCCATTGAAGACGTCACCACAATGGTACTCGAACTCACCTCGGAGTTCAACGAGTATGTGCGTCAAAACGAACAAATACTCGCTATGTTTGCCGATAATATCTTGCAACAGAGTAAGTGGAGCGATGTACCTGGCATGCGCTGCCGCGTATTGCCCTACTTCGGCGGCAACCAATTCTATGCTTTCTACGAACAAGTTTATACCGACGTGCGCCTCGTGGTGAACATTCCCCAAAACTTTGCCCAATTTGGCGAGAACCAAGATAACTGGATGTGGCCGCGCCACAACCCCGACTTTGCCGTCTTTCGCATCTATGCCGATGCCGAGGGCAACCCCGCTTTCTACGATGAAAACAATGTGCCACTACATTGCGACAAATACCTGCCTATCTCGCTGCGCGGCGTGAGCGAAGGCGACTTCACTATGGTGATGGGCTTCCCCGGCAGTACAGAGCGCTATCTCTCGGCCAGCGAGGTGGAGAGCCACGTAGGAAGCCTCGACCGACCCATCAATATTATGGGCGAAGTGATACTCGCACACATGAAAGAACTGATGGACAACGATGCCGAACTCAACCTCTCTCTGGCCAGCGACTATTTTATGATAGGCAATACAGTGAAGAACTTCGGTGGCGAAATTGAGGCCGTACGCAAACTACGACTCGTTGAACGTAAGCGCGAAGGAGAGACGGAGTTCCTGCGTTGGGCTATTCAGAACGGACACCCTGAGATGGTAGAAGTACTCGGTAGCATCGACCACATCACAACTGCATACGCCGACACTCTCCACGACCTCTACCTCGCTAACTTCGGCTTGCAGCAATTAGCGATGAACCCACCCGTGACATCCGTCGAGGAATACGCGGAAAACTATAGCACGCTCAAAAAGAAAAAAGAAGCCGACAGCCTGGCCTTTGAAATCATTGAAGACAACGACTTCCTGCCCGCTGCCGAAATGCAACGCGATAAAGACCTTGCCAAGCAAGTGTTCCGCACCTATCTAAAAAACAAACGCCTAACGGCCAACATCTTGCCCATCAGCAATACCGCAGAAGTTGATGCCTATGTCGATAAGCTCTACGACCAAAGTTTTCTGACGGACAGCACACGCCTCGTTGCATTCCTCAAAAAGCCGTCTATGGCTCGTCTCCAAGCCGACCCTTGGTATCAGTTTTATACCGGCGTAAGAAAGTATGTGATGATGCTCACCGAAAACATTCAGGAGTATTTTGCCAACCTAGCCGAACTCGACAAACAATACGTTGGCGCACAAATGGAACGCAACGGTTGGACCACCGCCCCCGATGCCAATATGACGCTGCGTATGACCTACGGCCATGTGTGCGACCTTAAGCCGCGCGATGGCGTCACCTACGACTACCAGACCGTTATCGACGGAATGTTTGAGAAAGAAAATCCTGCCGACCCCGACTATGTCATAAACGAAGACGTTCGCACCCTATACCTCGCAGGCGACTACGGACGCTATGCACGCCCCGATGGTAAACTCCCCGCCTGCTTCATTACCGACAACGACATTACCGGCGGAAACAGCGGCTCCCCAGTGATGAACGCAAAAGGTGAACTTATCGGCCTGGCCTTTGATGGAAACATTGAGAGCCTCAGCAGCGACTTAGAATACAACGGCAAGTTGCAACGATGCATCACAGTGGACATCCGCTACGTGCTCTGGTGCATAGAATATCTCGCAAAGAGCAACTATCTTTTCAAAGAACTCGAGATACGCCAATAAATATACTAACCACAAAGTCCTTCTTTCCTACGGAGGACTTTGTGTTCTAAATAACAAGCAACATAAGTCTTGATAAATACGCTTATCAAACCAACAAACCAACGCGGCTTTTCTTAAATTAAATTAAAATTCCTGCACAAAACGTTTCACATTGTGCATACCTTGATATACTTTTGCGCTGGCAACAACAAACAAGAAGAATCTAAGAAAAAATGAAAAAGCATTTCTTCGCTGCTGCTGTACTCAGCATCTTTACGTCATTTCCCGCACTTGCGGGCGGTTACCTCACAAACACCAACGCAGGCCCTGCTTTCCTACGTTTCCCCGCACAAGAAGGTATGTTCTCCATTGAGAGTGCGTTCTACAGCCCTGGTGCCATTGGGTTTCTCAATCCCGGCTGGCATCTCGGCATCTACAACCAAAGTGCATTCCAAACGCGAACTGTTGATACCACGTTCCCTTTCTTTACGAACGGCGATGGTAACAGCACACACCACTACAAGGGAAAAGCCATCGCACCTATTCTCCCCGCCATTGACCTCGCCTACGTGAAAGGCCGTTTCTTCGGCTCGTTCCACTTTGGCGTTATCGGCGGCGGCGGCAAGTGTGAGTTTAGCGACGGGTTAGGATCGTTTGAAAGCATCATCAGCGTGATGCCCAGCGCACTCAACGCTATCAGCAGTGCCAACGGACTTGGAAGTATTGTGGAAGACACCTATGGAATGAACACTTATATGCGTGCGCGCCAATTTTTCTTTGGTGCACAAATCGGTCTGGGCTACAAGGTGACGGACGAACTCAGTGTGAGCCTGGGCGGACGCTTAGTTTATGGCACAGCCAACTACTACGGCTATGTGCGCGACATTAAGTTCACACCCACCAACTCGCCACTCACCGCAGCGGGTCTTCTGCAAGCAGGACAGCCCACCGAGGCAGCCACTATTCTCAACGCTGTGGGAAAAGCCGCTGCACAGCAGATTTTGACACCCGACCCCACGAACCCCGAACGTCTGGCACAGGCTCAAACACTGCAAGGCAACGTAGACCGTCTGAGCCAGATGGTGAGCAGCGTGGACGTTAACTGTGACCAAACGGCTTGGGGCTTCGCACCCATCATAGCACTGGCATACAAGAAAGGCCCCTGGCAAATAGGCGCACGCTATGAGTTTAAGACACGTATGCGCCTAAAGAATAGTAGCACCACGACAACACAACAAGCCGAACTGCTACACAACCTCTCGGAATACGAAGACGGCAAGTACGTGGAAGCCGATATACCCGCCTTGCTGGGTGTGGGAGTGTCGTATGCCTTCACACCACGCCTGCGAGCAGGCCTCTCGGGGCACTACTTCTTCGACAAAGATGCCCACCAGTACAACAACCGCCAGCATCTGCTTGACGGAAACACGTGGGAACTTCTTGCCGGTGTGGAATACGACATAACCGACCGCCTCACCGCTTCTATCGGCGGCCAAAGCACCAACTACGGCCTCGGCAGCGACAAAGCCTACATCAGCGACGTAAGTTTTGTAACAAGCAGTTACTCACTCGGCGCAGGTGTGAAATTCCGCGCCAGCGACAAGGTGAGCGTTAGCCTGTCGTATTTTAAGACATTCTACTACTCCACCGAAAAGCAACAAGCCGTGTACAACGACATTACAGGCACGCTCGGCCGCATCGGCACGATGGCCAACCAATTGGGTATTCTCGACGATGCCGCAGCACAAGGCCTCGGCACACAAATCGCCACAGCCGCAGCAGCAGGGGCTTACCAAGGCATCGACCGCTTCGACCGCACAAACGATGTTATTGGAGTAGGTGTGGAAATCCACTTTTAAGTAACGAGCAATTAAGCCAAAATACGTTGCTGCGCTTTCTTCCTTTACAAAAGAAAGCGCAGCAACGTTTTTATACCTATCGGCCTAACAAAACGATGTCCGACCAATTACAATAAGGGTGTCATATAAAGTGGAAGATAGGTGATACCATCCTCTACTTTATAGTCAGCTGCATGCAAAACAGTAGGAGTGGTCATATACTCTCCAAACTTATTCATACACTTCTTTAGGGAAGATAAAGTGTAGTTCTTGCCGCTTTTGACTTCTATCGGACGGATATTGTGGCGACTGGTCACTTTGTCCTTTTGAAGCAAGAAGTCTATTTCCATTCGTTCCTCGGCTTTCTTTGACGACTTACTATAGAAAAAGAGGTTGTTACCGCTGGCAGTCAGCATCTGGGCCACAATATTCTCAATGAGCATTCCCTCGTTCACTTCCAGCTTTCCAAAGAGCAGTTTCTGGTAGATCTCTGACGAGACGATGCCCTTTTCATCGAAAGCATGACTGATTAACAAGCCCGTATCGTTCATATAACATTTCAATGTCGTACGGTCTTCGTTCATTTTCAGCCCGATATTCGGCTCTGTCGAATTATAGCAGATATTGACAACTTTTGCATCCTTTAGCCAGAAGAAAGCATCGTCCCAGTCGCGATATTTCGCACCTGGTTTCAGGGCTAACAACCGAAACTTCTTTTCGTGCTTGGAGAGCTGAGGAGGAATCTGGTCGAAGATGGATACCACCTTGTCTGCTATTCCACCTGCATAATTGAAGATGTCATTACGATAGATAGTCAACACATCGCGTTTTGCTGCATCTACGGTATCAAAGTCTTTGGTCTCAACATACTTTTTGACGGCCTGCGGCATCCCTCCAACTATCATATAGAGACGAAAAGCATCCATAGCCTGACGATGGAAAGCTTGTCCCATCGGCATCCTCTCTGCATACATTTTCCGTATCAAGTCCATCAGCATATCGTTACCTGTAGCCCAAAGGAACTCTTCAAAGTCCATCGGATACATTTGAATGGGTCGTTCTTCTGAGGGGAGTACAATGCCTTGCGTATTTTTCTTGATGCTCACCAAAGATCCTGTCTCAATATAGTCATACCTTCTGTCAGCCACCAGGAACTTGATGGCAGCTCTCGCCCGGGGGCACAACTGTACCTCGTCAAGGATGATGAGCGACTTACGCTTATGAAGCCTCACTTTGTAGTGCTGACTCAGATAAAGGAACAGCGTGTCAAGGTCTTCCAGATAGAGGTCAAACCAGTCTCTGACCATCTGAGGAGCCTTGTTGAAGTCGATGAGAATATATGACTCATACTCATTCTTGGCGAACTCCTCTACGATATAACTCTTTCCGATGCGTCGCGCACCCTCTACGAGTAGTGCCACCTCACCGTTTCTTTTCTCCTTCCAATCAAGGAGTTGCTGGTATACTTTACGCTTCAAAATGATGTCATTCGCACTTTTTTTAGTTTTCTGACCTTCCATATCTTACACATTTTTGAGATTTTTCGCGATGCAATTATACACCGTTTTGAGATTTCCCGCAAGAGTTTTTACGAAAAAAGCATAAGAAAGGGCTATAGCCATCAGCCCCAGGTGACCTTTTGCATTAAGATAGAAGAGCAATGGCCGCAATTATCTTTTTTTACACGCCGGTGTTGGCTTATTGCTCATCGTTTCATATTTTTGCCCCGCAAACCGCTCCAGCCAACGCAGAAGCCTGCCAAGGGAGGGCGGGAAGCACGACATACAAAAGGCGTTTACTTGACGCTTTGTTCTTGACGGATTGAAACTTCGCAAACTTCAAGTGTTGTCACGAACTTAGCAATGGTAGATATCCCTCAGTGGTATGATAGTAGTTGTCCTCCATATTATATATAGGAGTACTTCATCGTATCA
>CALFJG010000009.1 GCA_937877625.1 uncultured Prevotellaceae bacterium | reverse complement strand
TCAAACACCAGTGGGGCAACCCGTGCCGGTTCGACCCCGGCTCTGGGTACAAGGCATAAAAGCGAAGTGCGTTGGCTATCAATTAGTTACAACGCACTTTTTCTATTTGGCGCAAAATTAGTGCAAAACCTTATGTTTCTTATGTGGATTAAAAAACTATGTAACTTTTTGGGATAAGCTTAAATAGCAGTACTTTTGTGGCATAACAAGAAGAGTAATCCGTCCTAATCGTTATGGCTAAGAAAAAATCTGTCCGTCGCCTCACCAAGCGCGATATGTACGCCTTTCTGGTAGACTTTTTTGAGTCACAACCTCAGAAGTCATTCTCTACACGTCAAATCTTTTCCGCCCTTCACCTCACGGCTCACCCAGGTAAGATGGTATGTTTAGATGTGTTGGACGAACTCCTCGGAGAAGATCTTATCGCACGCACAGACGAGGGTCACTATCGGTCTGTGGTTCGCTCGCAGACCATAGAAGGTACATTTCGCAGACGTAGCAACGGGCGCAACGTGATAGAACCCGACGATGGTGGCAAGCCTATACTTATCTTTGAGCGTAATGCCCACCATGCCCTTGATGGCGACCGCGTCAGAGCCACTATGCTTGCCAAGCGTCGCTCGCACGCCCGAGAAGCTCAGGTGTCTGAAATCATAAAACGCTCGCACGACACCTTTGTTGGACGGCTAAAAGTGGACAAGCAATATGGATTCCTTATCACCGAGAGCCGCATCTTAGCCCAAGACATTTTTATTCCAAAAAACGCTCTCGGCGGCGGTTGTACTGGCGACAAAGCCATTGTAAAAATCACCGAGTGGCCCGACGAGGCCAAAAGTCCTATAGGCAAAGTAATAGACATTCTTGGCAGGAGTGGCGAAAACAATACCGAGATGCACGCCATACTCGCAGAATACGGCCTACCCTACGTTTATCCGGAGCGTGTAGAAAAGGCAGCAAATCAAATAGACCCCGGCATCAACTCCATTGAAATTCAACACCGCGAAGACCTGCGCGAGGTTACCACTTTCACCATTGATCCGCACGATGCCAAAGACTTTGACGACGCGCTCTCTATTCGCCTCGCTCGGGGTATATGGGGCGATAAAAACGCATTGTACGAAGTTGGTGTACACATTGCCGATGTGTCCCACTACGTTTACGAAGGCGATATCATTGACAAAGAAGCCCAGAAACGCGCCACCAGCATCTACCTTGTAGATCGCACTATTCCAATGCTTCCCGAGCGTCTCTGCAATTTCATCTGCTCGCTACGCCCCGATGAGGAGAAACTTACCTATAGCCTCATCTTCTCTATGAACCCACGCGGCGAAGTCTTGAAATGGCATCTTGCTCACACCATCATCCGCTCCAACCGTCGTTTCACCTATGAAGAGGTACAACAAATATTGGAGCAAAACGGTGCAGCCACAGAAGCTCCAGAAATACCCCGAAATCCCGACCCACAGGGCGAGTATGCACGTGAGCTCATAACACTCAACGACCTTGCCAAGCATCTACGCGCCGAGCGTTTCAAGAGAGGAAGCATCGGCTTCGACCGCCCAGAAATACGCTTTGAGATTGACGACAAAGGTATCCCCGTCTCTACCTACATCAAAGTTTCCAAAGACGCTCACAAACTCGTTGAAGAGTTTATGCTTCTGGCCAACCGCCACGTGGCGGAACACATAGGACGCGTAGCAAAAGGCAAGAAAGCCAAAGTTCTACCGTACCGCATACACGATGTACCCGAACAAGACAAGCTGGAGCAACTCGCCACCTTTGCTGCTAAGTTTGGCCATCGCCTGCGCACCGAAGGTAGCAAGACAGACGTTGCACGACGGCTCAATAAACTATTAGAAGAGGTACATGGCAGTGCCGAGGAGAAAGCCGTAGAGATGGTGGCTCTCCGTGCTATGCAAAAGGCACGCTATTCCACATACAACATCGGACACTACGGATTGATGTTCGCTTACTACACACACTTCACCTCTCCCATCCGTCGCTATCCCGACTTGATGGTACACCGTTTGCTCACACGCTATGAACAAGGTGGGCGTAGTGCCTCCCGAGAGAAATACGAAAATCTCTGCGACCATTGTAGCGAACAAGAAATTCTCGCAGCTCAAGCCGAACGCGCCAGCATCAAATACAAACAAGTAGAATTTCTCTCCGCCCGCCTCGGACAAACTTTTGAAGGGCATATCAGCGGTATCACAGAATTCGGCCTCTATGTAGAACTCAACGAAAATGGGTGCGAAGGTCTTGTACCCATACGCGATCTGCAAGACGACTACTACGAATACGACGAACGCAATTTCTGCCTCGTCGGGCGACGCACCCACCGCCGCTATCGCCTCGGCGAAGCCGTCACCATACGTGTTGCACGCGCTAATCTTGAGCGCAAACAACTTGACTTTCAAATTTTAGACAACAACCATTAACGCCCACTGGTTATTGAATACTTACTCAAGTTTCAGAAATAAAGAAAACTTGAATTAGGTGGGTTCTATTAATTCGCTTTTACTTTATTCCTCGTTCGTTTAATGCCTGTGCATAACGTCGGGCATTCTTCTCGTGTTCGGCAAAGGTACGTGCAAAATTATGGCTACCGCTGAAATCCTCCTTCGCACACATAAAGAGATAGTCGCTCTGCTTAAAGTTCAACACATCGTCAATCGTTTCCCCTTCTGCAATACATATAGGGCCTGGCGGCAACCCTGCGTAGCGATAAGTGTTGTAGGGACTGTCCGTCTCTAAGTGACGACGAAGCACACGGCGCAGACCAAAGTTCTGCATCGCAAATTTCACCGTGGGGTCTGCCTCAAGTTTCATTCCTCGTCGCACACGATTGATATATAGTCCCGCAATTGTTGGCTTCTCAGGCTTATAGCGCGTCTCTTGATCTACAATGCTTGCCAGGATAGACACCTCTGTTGGCGTAAAGCCGATAAGATGAGCCCGCTCACTTCGCTCCCCCTCCCAAAAACGATCGTATTCTTTTTTCATCCGCCAGAGGAAAGCGCGAGGCGACACAGTCCAATACACCTCGTATGTATTTGGCAAAAACAGCGTGGCCAATGTGTGGCGGTTCACGCCGAGGCTATCCAGCAGCAATGTATCGCGGAACACTCTGGCAAACTGCGCACTGTCCGCCATAAGGTGGCGTGCTATCTTTCCTGCCAAACGATCTGTGGTGTGTGTGGCGGGTACAGTGAGCATCACCGGTGTTTGCGCCCCACTGCGCAGGTTGCTCACCGCCGTCATAACGCCGATGCCTTGCCCCAAGTCGTAACGTCCCACGCGAACGTGGCTTTCGTAATTCTTAAATTTACACAATAGACGGAACAAAGCCATTGAACGCGGATGAGCCGTTGCCTCCACCTGTCGGTAAACGTCCTCTGCCGTGTCGCCCTCGCGAACAAAAACCACGGCATGCTCCTCTGGGCTAAACGCCGAATAAAACACCACATACGCACTGCCCAACAACACTACCGCCAAAACACCCAGCACACTGAGCAACAAACGTATCCACTTTTTTCTAAACAAACTCTGCTTTTTCATAACGCGTGCAAAGGTAGTGTTTTTTGGCAAAAAGCACTATCTTTGCACGCGCTATGACCATTCTCTTCGACCTTGATGGTGTATTGCTGAACACCGAGCCGCAGTATTCACGTTTTTGGACACAGATAGGGCGCGAACTCTTCCCCTCTCATCCCGACTTCGCCGATTCTGTGAAAGGCAACACCCTTCAGCACATCTTTAACACCTGGTTTTCCAACGACGATGTCCTGCAAGCCGAACTGCGCCGCCGCCTGCGTGAACACGAAACACAAATGTCCTATCCGTTCCTGCCTGGAGCTGAGGAAACCCTGATTACCCTTCAATCCGAGGGTCACCACACCGCCATCGTCACCAGTTCTTCTAAGCCTAAGATGGCCTTTGTGCTTCGCCAGCATCCCCATCTCCCCTCGCTCGTTGAGCATATCTTCACCGCCGAAGATGCGCCGCGCAGCAAGCCCGCGCCAGATTGCTTCCTCTTTGCCGCCGAGTGGTTTGGAATCACCCCCAAAGAATGCATCGTTGTAGAAGACAGCGAAAACGGCCTACGTGCCGCACGCGAAGCAGGAATGCTCGTCGTAGGACTTACCACTACAACGCCCCTTGACATCGTGGCACGCTATGCCGACTTCATCGTACCCAACCTTAGCGAGATTAGTATTAACGATTTCTCTAATCTGTATTCAAACGCTTAAACCTACAAACAGTTTCTTCTTATGCAATACCTAATTTCCGACGACCACAAGATTACCGTCCCACGCATTCTCCAGATGAAAGCCGAAGGCGAAAAGGTGGCTATGCTCACCGCCTACGACTATACAATGGCACGCCTGCTCGATGCCGCAGGCGTAGATATTCTGCTTGTGGGCGATAGCGGCGCAAACACCATGGCAGGCTATTCCACCACGTTGCCCATCACGCTCGACGAGATGATTGTTTACACGCGTGGTGTGGTGCGTGGCACAAAACGCGCTATGGTTCTGTTAGATATGCCTTTTGGTTCATACCAAAGCAGCGTAGAAGAAGCCGTCAAGAGTGCCGTGCGCGTGATAAAAGAAACAGGCTGTGACGGCGTGAAGATGGAAGGCGGCCTTGAACACATCAACGCTATACGCCGCTTGGTAGAATGTGGCATTCCCGTGATGGGACACCTCGGTTTGCAGCCCCAACGCGTCAATGCCTACGGCGGTTTTGCCCTACGCGCCAAAGACGAGGCCGAGGCCGCGCGTTTGAAAGCCGATGCGTGCTTGTTGCAAGAAGCGGGCTGTTTTGCCGTGGTGCTTGAGAAAATTCCCGCCGCATTAGGCCGCGAGGTGACTAACGCTCTACATATTCCTACTATAGGCATCGGTGCCGGGCCTTACACCGACGGACAAGTACTGGTGGTGCAGGATATGCTCGGTATGAGCGGCGACTTCCGCCCCAAGTTCTTACGCACCTATGCCAACCTCGGCGAGCAAATCACCCACGCAGCCAACCATTACGTTGCCGACGTAAAGCAATCCGAATTCCCTACATTGGAGGAAAGTTATTAAGCCACGTTCGTAAAAAAACCGGCGTTATCAGCGGCTGGAAAGCCCCATAAGCAACCAGGCCAGAACAACATTCTGGGTATGGAAAGGAGAATAACCCAAGTCTGTCATTAGACTTTATAAGGTGGAGGGGTTATAAATAAGGGATTAAAGGTGGGTTCTATTAATTTCCACGGTTAAGTTTGGCATAGATGAGGCTTTAACCTTTTGTCATCTTTATGGCTCTTTTTGCTTCCGTCTGTAAGTTTCA
>CALFJG010000008.1 GCA_937877625.1 uncultured Prevotellaceae bacterium | reverse complement strand
GCATACGAGATGTAGCCGTGACTGGAGTTCAGACGTGTGCTCTTCCGATCTGGTTGGTGGTGTATTCTGCTGCGGCGCGGTCTTTCCAACGTGCGAAGGCGGCACTGTCGGAGGCTGTGAGAAAGAAGAAGCGGCAATCTGCTATTTCTTGGCTTCGGCGATAGATTTCGTTGATGCGGTCGCTTACGCTGTAGTCGGCTTGGTCGAGGTTGGCAGAGAGTACGAGGAAGGTGTAGCCTTGGGCTTGTATCACGTCGGGAGTGATGTCGTTGGAGGCGGTGTCGAGCACGGCAAAGTTGAATGCGTCTTCTATGCCTTTCTCGCCGTATTGTCCTTCCATCGCGGCGGTAAAGGCATAGCCGGGTACGTAGGAGGTGAAATCAACGAGGGGTATGCGGTTACTGCTATATATGCCGCACGCCAGAACGAAGGCTACGGCGTAGAGCGAGGGGAGCCAATAACTCTTGCGGCGTAGGAGCGGAATGATTTTCAGCGGCCAAACGACAAGAGGGATACACAATGCCAGAAGTACGATGTTTTTGAGCAGTGTCTCGCCGTGTGAGAGTTTTATAGCATCGCCAAAACAGCCGCAGTCGGGGACGGGCGACACAATATATATATATATGGTGAGCAGTGTGAAGAGCAGTGTGGCGAGTGCAGTGCATATTGTCGTAAATCTGCGGCGCATACCTATGAGCAGCCATATACCGAGCAGGAATTCTATGGTGGCCAGTGTGAGAACCATTGCTGTAAGCCAGCTGGTGTCTTCTGTCCAGGTAAACACGTTCCAGCTGCGCAGGTAGGCCAGGAGTTTATGCTCCATACCTGCGGGGTCTAAGGTTTTTGCCATTCCGCTGGCCACGAAGGTGATACCGACGAAGAGACGGCACACGTTTACCAGTATTATCTGCAAGCGGAACTTCATTGTTGCTCCGAGAGTTTGATAAGTGCAAAAACGCTGTAGTTGAGCATATCTTGGTAGTTTGCCCCGATGCCTTCCGAGATGAGTGTTTTTCCTTGCAAGTCTTCTATTTGTTTGGTTCTAAACACTTTCATTAAAATCAGGTCGGTGTATGATGATATGCGCATAGCGCGCCATGCCTCGTCGTAGTCGTGGTTTTTGCGTTTCATCAGGGCGAGTGTCTCGGCGGCATATTTGTCGTAGAGCGTGGTGGCTTGCTCGGGTGTGATGTCGCTGTCCTCGCCGTAGCCGAGTTCGAGTTGTATAAGTCCCACGATACTATAGTTTACGATGGCTCGGAAGTCGTCCGTAGTGTCTTCGTCCACTTCTGCGTGTCCTTTGATTTGTAAGCCTCGAATACGGTTGGCTTTGATATAGATTTGGTCGGTGACGCTCTCGGGGCGCATAATGCGCCAGGCGGCACCGTAGTCGTGGAGTTTCTTCACAAAGATGTCACGACAGGTGTGCATCGCCGCGTCAAACTGTTTGTTGGTTTTTTCAGCGTCCATAGTATGGGGAATAAGAATATGGTTTATCCAGTTGTGGTAGAAGCGCAGGGCATCGTCGCGCCACGAGAAACAGATCTCGTTTCCGCCATCGTTCGTATAGTAATGCTGTGGTGGTTCGATAGGTAGCCCTTTTTTCACATCGCGTTGGTACTCAAATCCGAGCCGCTCGCGGGCATATTCTAAGTGTCCGGTGATATAGATGGTATGTCCTTCGTCGCTGCTTACTATTCCTACGCCGGCTTCGTTGCTGTGGCTGATGATTGAGAGTGCTGGGTGGCTTGCTATGTCTTCGCTTCGCACCTCGGTATGTCGGCTTGTGGGCATCTGCAGGGTGGGAGCGAAGTGGCGGAGCAGGGGGTGGGCTGTCTGTGCAGAGAAGGTGAAGATGCCAAACTTCTTTTCAGCAAGAGGGTGTTTTGCAACGTGGTAATGGTGGTAGAGGGCGGCTTGTGCTGCCCAGCAGATATAGAGTGTGGCGGCTACATTCGTTTTTGCCCAGTCCATAATATGGCACAGTTGCTGCCAGTAGCGCACTTTCTCAAACGGCAGGTGTTCTACGGGCGCACCGGTCACGATGAGTCCGTCCCACGTTTCACTCTCGAGCAGTTCGAAATCGGTGTAGAACGCTTGCATATGCTCCTGCGGTGTCGTTTTGTAGGTCTGCCCACTAATTTTCATCGGCACGAGTACAATGTCCGTCTCCGCGCCGCGTAGCATACGCACGATGTCGCGCTCGGTGACTTGTTTCTCTGGCATCAGGTTTAGTAGCACTATGCGCTTGCCAGGCACATCGTGCCACCGTCGGCACGTATATTCTGCCACACAGCCCTCTTCGGGCATCTCGGTGCGAATGTCGGACGCGGCGGCAAGGCCTGTGGGTAGGAAGAGCATTTTATGTGAGGGGGTCTTGTAATAGAATGATTGTGCTAAAAAGTGTGACGAATGATGCAGCGGGACGTTTGTCTCTTCGTGGTTATGCGCTTTTTAGCGAAGCAAAAGTAACGAAAAAGTAAGAACCAAGTGCCTCCTATGCTTTACAAATGCGTTATAGCGTTGTCGGGACGATGTTTTTGCGTGTATGGGCGTTATAAATCAGTCGGATTGTCAGCGGCACGGGGTATGTTTTCTTTCCGCTTCATATTATAGCGTTATGCCATATATTAAAGTAGGCGCAACACCATTTATTGTGCGTTGCGCCTACATAGAAATAGAAAGGAACTGACGTGTGGAAAGCGATTAGATTACCTCGCTCCAGTCTTCTTGTGTCTTACGTACATACGACTGGTAGCGGCGCTTGGCAGCGCGTTCTGTCTCTTGGAAGAGTTCGGCTGCTTCTTCGGGGAATGCCTTTGTGAGGCTGGAGAAGCGCACCTCGTGTGCGAGATAGTCTTGGAACTGGCTCCAATCGGGCTCTTTGCTGTCGAGGGTGAAGGGGTTCTTGCCTTCGTTGGCCAGTGCGGGATTGTAACGCCAGAGGTGCCAGTAGCCACACTTCACGGCGCGTTCTTCTTCGGCCTGCGAGCGTCCCATACCGCCTTTTATCTTCAGTCCGTGGTTGATACACGGTGCGTAGGCAATGATGAGTGAGGGGCCGGGATAGGCTTCTGCCTCGCGTATGGCTTTGAGGCACTGTGCGTTGTCGGCACCCATTGCTACTTGAGCAACATATACGTAGCCGTAGGTGGCTTGCATCAGTCCGAGGTCTTTCTTCGTGACGCGCTTTCCGCTTGCGGCGAATTGTGCTATGGCTCCCACGGGGGTGGCTTTGGAGGCCTGGCCGCCGGTGTTGGAGTAGACCTCTGTGTCGAGTACGAGTATGTTTACGTCCTCGCCGCTTGCCAGTACGTGGTCGAGGCCGCCGTAGCCGATGTCGTAACTGGCACCGTCGCCACCAATAATCCACTGGCTGCGCTTGGTCATAAAGTGTTGCAGTTCGAGCAGTTGTTGCGCCAATTCGTGACCTTGTGCTGCGCCGCCCTCGAGGAAGGGTTTCATCTTGTCGGCGAGTTCGCGGCTCTTCTTGGCATCGTTTTGATTTTCTATCCACTCGGCGGCATATTGTTTCATCTCGTCGCACGAGCAGTCGCACATCTGAACTTTCTTTAGTAGGCTCTCGATGCGTTGACGCATCTTCTTGTTGGCAAGAACCATACCGAGGCCAAACTCACAGAAGTCTTCAAAGAGGCTGTTTGCCCAGGCGGGGCCGCGTCCGTTTTCGTCGGTGGTGTAGGGTGTGCTGGGGATTGAGCCGCTGTAGATTGACGAGCAACCCGTTGCGTTGGCAATCATTTGTCGGTCGCCGAAGAGTTGGCTGACGAGTTTCACGTAGGGTGTCTCGCCGCAGCCGGCGCAGGCACCGCTGAACTCGAAGAGTGGTGTGGCAAATTGCGAGTTCTTGGGGTTGAGCATAATATCAACGAGCGTTTGCTTGCTCTTGACTTGCTTAACGAGGTAGTCCCAGTTCTTGTCTTCGTCTTCCTGTCCGGCGAGAGGTACCATTGTGAGGGCTTTGTTGCCGCGCATGCCGGGGCATACATCTACACAGTTGCCGCAGCCGGTGCAGTCCATCACGCTGGTTTGTATGCGGAAGTGCATACCTTTCATCTGCGCCGGGGCTTTCATCTCGAGCGTCGGGGCGTTGAGGCCGGCGAGTTCTTCGTCGTTGAGTACGAAGGGGCGTATGCAGGCGTGCGGACATACGTAGGCGCACTTGTTACACTGTATGCAGTTTTCGCTGTTCCACTCGGGTACGAAGGGTGCTACGCCGCGTTTCTCGTAGGCGGCGGTGCCTTGTGGCCACGTGCCGTCGATGCTCTCGGCATAGGCACTCACGGGGAGCAGGTCGCCGTTTTGCGCGTTGATGGGGCGCATCACGTTGGTGATAAATTCGGGCTCCTCGCGTTTCACTTGTTCGTCGGCGGGGAGGCTGGCCCAAGCGGGCTCTACGGGTAGCTGTTTGTACTCGCCGCCGCGGTCAACGGCTTGATAGTTCTTGTTCACCACGTCCTCACCTTTGCGTCCGTAGCTCTTCACAATGAATTTCTTCATTTGTTCTATGGCGAGCTCTACGGGTATTACCTCGGTGATACGGAAGAATGCGCTCTGGAGAATGGTGTTCGTGCGGTTGCCGAGGCCTATTTCTTGTGCTATCTTTGTTGCGTTGATGTAGTAAACGGTGATGTTGTGCTCGGCAAAGTAGCGTTTGGCATCGTTAGGCAGGTTTTTGGCCAGTTCGTCGCCCTCCCAAATGGTGTTGAGCAGGAAAGTGCCGCCGTCGCGCAGGCCGCGCAGCACGTCGTACATGTGGAGGTAGGCCTGTACGTGGCAAGCCACGAAGTTGGGTGTCTTAATCTGATAGGTAGAGCGTATGGGTGTATCGCCGAAGCGCAGGTGGGAGCAGGTGAAACCGCCGCTCTTCTTGGAGTCGTAACTAAAGTAGGCCTGGCAGTACTTATCGGTGTTGTCGCCGATTATCTTGATGCTGTTTTTGTTTGCACCCACTGTGCCGTCGGCTCCGAGGCCGTAGAATTTTGCTTCGAAGATGCCTTCGCCGCCGAGAGCCATTTCTTTTTCAAGAGGTAGGGAGGTGAACGTCACGTCGTCCACAATGCCGAGTGTGAAATGGTTCTTGGGCTCTTCTTGTTTGAGGTTGTCAAACACTGAGATAATCATTGTGGGCGTGGTGTCGCACGAGCCGAGGCCGTAGCGGCCACCGACGATGAGGGGACGCTCCGACGCATCGTAGAAGGCACTCTTCACATCAAGATAGAGCGGCTCGCCCTCGGCTCCGGGTTCTTTGGTACGGTCGAGTACGGCGATGCGCTTCACCGTCTTGGGTATGGCCTCGAGGAAGCGTGCTACGCTGAAGGGGCGATAGAGGTGTACGCTGACCATTCCGACTTTCTCGCCTTTGGAGAGCATATAGTCAATGGCTTCGCGTGCTGCCTCGGTGACGCTACCCATAGCTATGATGATGCGCTCGGCATCGTCGGCACCATAGTAGCTGAAGAGTTTGTACTCTCGTCCGGTGATTTTGCTCACGGCGGCCATATACTTCTCCACGATGGCGGGTACAGCGTCGTAGTGGCTGTTGCATGCCTCGCGGTGTGCGAAGAATGTCTCGGGGTTTTCGGCCATACCGCGTGCCACGGGGTGCTCGGGTGTGAGGGCGCGCTGGCGGAACTCGCTGAGTGCCTTTTGGTCAACGAGCGGGCGGAGTTCTTCCTGGTCTATTTCCTCAATTTTCTGATACTCGTGGCTGGTGCGGAAGCCGTCGAAGAAATTGATGAAGGGTACGCGGCTCTCTATGGTGGCGAGGTGTGCCACGGCTGCGAGGTCCATTACTTCCTGCACGCTGCCCTCGGCGAGCATAGCAAAACCTGTTTGCCGACACGCCATTACGTCGCTGTGGTCGCCGAAGATACAAAGGCTGTGTGTGGCCAGGGTGCGTGCACTCACGTGGAAGACGCAGGGCAGCAGTTCGCCGGCGATTTTGTACATATTGGGTATCATCAGCAGCAATCCCTGCGAGGCGGTAAAGGTGGTGGTGAGCGCACCGGCTTGCAGGGAGCCGTGCACAGCACCTGCCGCGCCGCCTTCGGATTGCATCTCTTGCACTTTCACGGTGTCGCCGAAAAGGTTTTTGCGGCCTTGGGCTGACCACTCGTCAACGTGTTCGGCCATTGGCGAGGAGGGCGTGATGGGGTAGATAGCCGCTACCTCGCTGAACATGTAGGCTACGTGGGCGGCGGCTTGGTTGCCGTCGCACGTAATCATTTTCTTTTGTGTTGCCATATAAAGGTTATGAGTTGAAGAATTTGTTTGTGACTTTACGTTAGGAAATGGATAAGAGAATGAAAAGACCGCTTGGGTTTCTGCTGTGAGCAGGCCTTTTCAATCTCTTAATTTTTTGCCGTGTGGTTGGCTCTGATGCTTTCTTAGTAGAGGAAGCCGAAGAACCAAAGGGGTATGTCCTGTGCGCGTCCTATTTCTAAGTTATAGCGTGCAAAGATAGCACCCTCGGGGGCTTTCACTCGTTTGAGTTTGTCGCACACGCAGATGTCGTATTTGTCGTTCACTCGGAACTGGCCGGGGCGCTTGGCGCGTTTCACGTCGTGGTGTCGCCACAGGCAGTTTACGAAGTAGGTTTCGTAGCGGTTTTGCTCGTCCATGTTTCGCACATTCAGGGCGTACATCAGGTTGGTGTTGTGGAGTTTTATGGCGGCGGGCTTCTTGGGGAAATTCTCGCCGATATGATAAATCATATTGATGAAACGCCCTTCTTCGAGGTACTTCAGATAGTTCATCACCGTGGCTCTCGACGTGCCGATTTCCTCGGCCAGGCGGCTGATGTTGGGCGACACGTCCTCGGAGATGGCAAGCAGGTAGAGCAGTTTCTTGATGCGTGAGAGGTATTTGAGCTCTATTTGTTTGGAGAGCAGTATGTCGGTCTCTATCATTGAGTTCATCGACTTGAGCAGGCTCTCGGTGAAGTTGCGGTTTTCGATGTAGAACGGATAGTGTCCGTGGCGGAGGAAGCGTTCAAAGTGCTCCCACGGCTCTACTTTGTTTACCACGTTTTTTATTAGGAGCTCGTGGTCTTTGATAATCTCTCCGAGTGTGTAGGCCCTGAAGTCGTTTCCCGTTTGTTGGTTGAGGTACTCGCGGAAGGAGAAGCCGTGGAGATGATAGAAGCGGCAGATTTGTGCTAATTCGCTCTCTTCCTCTTCGCTGTCGGGTACCGATGTGGTGGTAAAGATAATGCGCAGGAGCGGATAGCGGTTGTAGCACTCTACGAGTTGTTCTTTCCAGCCTTGAAGTTTGAACATCTGGTCAATCAGCAACACCTGTCCGCCATCTTCCATAAAGCGTCCGGCAAACTCCACAATGCCGCACCCCTGAAAGTAGAAATTGTTCATTGACACAAACAGGCATTTGTGTGTGCCCCGCTCAAAGTGTTCGCGAGCATACTGTAGCAGAAACGAGGTGCGCCCTACGCCGCGTGGCCCTCGGATACCGATAAGGCGATAGCTCCAGTCGATGTTGTCCATCAGGGAGCGGTGTACGGGAAATTTGGCATGCTCCATCCAGAAGTCATGCGTCTGATAGAATTTGTCCATGCTCAATAGTTTTTCATTGGTATTAGGTAGCGCAAAAGTACTGAAAAAAATTGTTAATAGGTATTTTTTTTGTTTTTTTCTTGTCGGAGGTGTTGTTTTGCCGCGCTTTGGCAAATGTTAGTGGTTTTGAATTTCTGCCGGTTTGCTCTGTCGCCAGACGCGGCGGCAAGTACCTTCTGATTGTGGCGGGGAATATCATTTTTGAATACCCGTGCCGAACATTTGTTCTGGGCATCAGATGTTCTATCAGCCTTGATTTTTTTTCGTAGCCGTCCGGAAAATTTTTTCAGGCCGTCCGGAAAATTTTTTCAGGCCGCCCGGAAAATTTTTTCAAGCCGCCCGGAAAAAAATTTCAAAGCACTCGAAAAAAATTTCAAAGCACTCGAAAAAAATTTCAAGTGCTTTGAAGAAAAATTTCAAGCCGCCTGTAAAATTTTTTCAAGCTGCCTGTAAAATTTTTTCAAGCCGCCCGGAAAAAATTTCAAGCCGCCCGGAAAATTTTTTTAGGCTACGCGAAGATAGGCGGAGAGAGGCGGTAATGATATAGACGCATCATCTCTCTTCTCGATGTATCAGATTGTAAATCAACGCCCAATGTGTTTCTAATGAAGTGGGACTTTATGTGATGGAATATAGATTACTCTACGCCGTTTGTGGTTTGCTTCGTTTCTTTAAGCATTTCGTTGTTTGAGGATAAGCCACAAGACGATGGGTACTCCGATAATAGGTGTGACGGCATTGGCCGGCAGTGCGGTGGTGGCTGTGGCGTTGGGGAAGAGGTGGGCGGGTAGTCGGCAGAGCAGGTTGGTGAGCAGGCATAGCGTGCTACCGCTGACGGCAGCGGCGGGGATGAGTGTGGCGTGGTCGCTTCGCTTCAGTATGAGGCGTGCTACGTGTGGGGCGGCTAAGCCAATAAATGCTATAGGTCCGCAGGCTGCGGTGACTACGGCGGTGAGCCATCCACATACCACCAACAACAGCGTGCGCAGGCGGCGCACCGGCAGCCCGAGTGTGGTGGCGTAGTCGCTGCCGAGCATCAAGCCGTCGAGTTGTTTTGCCCACAGAGGCAACGGGGCAATACCTGCAATAACGGCCACTGCCAGCCATGCGAGGCGCGCCGATGTCAGTGCGCCGAAATCGCCCATACCCCAAAACACATAGGACTGCACGCCGTAGTCGGTGGCATAGAAGGCGAGTAGGGCGGTGGCACTTCCCACGAGGTACGACACCATTACGCCGGCTATCAACACCATAACGTTGCTACGCAGTGCGGCGGAGCAGGCTGCGAGGATGGCTATCACGCCGAGGCTGCCGGTGAGGGCCAGGGCAATGGTGAGTAGTGTGCCGCTGGCTGTGAGTGCACCGCCGAGTGCCGCGCCGGGGAGCAACAAGGCTATGGCTGCCCCGAGGGAGGCTCCGGCACTCACACCGAGTATGCCCGGCTCGGCCAGGGGGTTTTCTAATACGGTTTGCATCAGCAACCCGCCGACGCCGAGTGCCGCCCCGGCGAGCAGTGCCGTGACGGCGGCGGGTAGGCGGCTCTCAAGGATAATAAACCGCACGGTGGGGGAGGTGCCGCTGCCCACAAGGGCTTGCCACACTTGCTCTGCGCTGAATGCCACAGTGCCTACGAGCAGACCTGCTACCATCAGTAGCACGACTATAACCAACGACAACAAAAAGAAATAGCGGCGGCGCATGATGTAGTTTATAGGTGGTTGGAAGACGAAGAACTTGTGTGTGTGATTGTCTGATTGTTTTCAGCGTGTCTGCTGCTCTTGTAGTGGGAAGATATAGCGCGGCTGAAATGCGGTGGGGCGCAGTTCGGGGTGGAAGGTATAAATGAGTTCGGATAGCAGACGCTCGGGGTGGAACGGTGTTTCTTCGTAATAGGGTGTTCGCAACGTGTTGCAACAGGCAATATGGCGTTCGCGCCAGGGACGGAAGTGTCGGTAGCGGGGTTCGTCAAGAAGTAGCGAGGCATAGGTCTTGTCGGTGGCTTCTCCGTATTTAATAAGCCAATACTCGCTCTGGGCGCAACGGGAAAATACCTGTTCAAAATCAAGAGCCACTGAGCCACGCTCGGCGTTGTCGGCAAATTGATAGGTCAGCCCGGCATCGTGATAGAGTGTACCCATCGTGCTTCGTCCGCCTGCAACGTACCACACGGGGCCTGTCTTCAAATCTATCATCAGCGTGGGGCGTTGCTTGACGTGTGCTGCCGTGGCTTTGAGGTCGTTGTAGGTTTTCTCCACACGGGCAAAGATACTATCTGCCGTTGATTCGCAGTTGAGCAGTAGGCCAAAAAACTTCACCCACTCGGCTCTGGCCAGCGGCGAGGCCTCCATATAGTCGGCACAGGCAATTACCGGGATGCCGAGCCGCTCTGCGGGTCCTGGCACGCGGTCTCTGAAGGGGGAGATTAACAACGCGTCGGCACCGGCTTGTATAATCTGTTCGGTGGAAGGCTGCATCGCGCTGCCGAAGTTGCGTAGCGTGCCATTGTGCAATGCTTTTTTCAACGCCGCCGACCCGACATACTCGGCATCGCATACGCCGCTGACGTGCGATAGTCGCCCTAATTCATTGCAAAGGGAGGCATGCACAGCACTGAATGCCACGAGGCGTTGCAGTGGTGTGCGTACCAGGGTGCCGTGGGGCAGGGCTGTCGGCACGTTGTGGCTTCTCGGCACGAGTACATACGTCATCGCCACTTGCGACGTGTCCCAGGGGTCGAGCACGTCAATACGCACGAAACTGTCGGTGCGTTCACCACGTAGCAGCGTGGCATAGCGAAAATCTATCCCTTTTCTGTTGCACACCTCCACACGCTCGCCTACGCACGACGCCAACACGACGGCGGCCACCAACAAACAAGCGGCGGAATGTTTAAGGAAGCGGCGGAGCGTGAGGGGAAACATAGAAAGAGGGAGGGGGTGGGGGATGGGATATGCTGTTGCAATGTTACCGCTTTCCAACGCAAGACGGAAAGAAAGCGATAAACGTAAAAATTAACACGGATTGCAGCAAACAGGACTCGGGTGGTGAGTGGCTGCAATCCGTGTAGAATGATTAGGCTCGGGAAGCATTATCTACTGCTTAAGTCAAGTTTCGGAGGTGGTGTGAAAACCCTAAGCGGGCAAAGCAGGACGTTATGCTGTTGGCCTTACAGGGCGCAATATAGTAGTGTGTTGGCTTACGCAGGGTGTCACTCTGCCTGATTGCTCGCCGCGCTTACAGGGCAAGGTAGCACTTTGTTTGCTTTACGCGCGGCACTGATTGGTATTATTACCTTCCATATTATGCTGTTCAGCTTCGTTAGCGCGGCGACGCTTGTTGCCGAGGAATGTAATATAGGCGTGGAACGCCACCCAAACCACAATGTCGATCAGCAATATCCACGTGATGTTGAGCGAGAGCGTCAAGGCGGTGTTTAGGAAGATGAAGAACGAGGAGAAACAGAGTATCGTCACCATTACGCCGCGTGAGCGCAGCCCGGTACGCAGGAGCTTGTGGTGGAAATGGTTTTTGTCGGGCAGGAAAGGGTTCTTGCCGCTTGAGAGGCGGCGACACACCACGCGCACCACGTCGAAGAGCGGCACGAGCAGGGTGGCGAACGCGATAGCCATCGTGTGGTTCGTGTCGCCCTGAATGCCCGTTTCGTTGCGGCTCATATTGATAACGATGAAACTAAGAATAAGTCCCAGTGTAAGGCTTCCCGTATCGCCCATAAAGATTTTGTGGCCGCGCTTGGCGTTGCCAAACACGTTGTAGAGCCAGAAGGGGATGAGTACACCCATTGTGGCGACACCGAGCAGGGCGAGATAGTATTGGCGATGGTAGAGATTGATTACCGTGAGTGCGACAAGGGCAATGATACATAGGCCGCTCGCCAGCCCGTCAACGCCGTCGATGAGGTTGATGGCGTTGGTGATATAAATGACTAAGAAAATGGTGATGGGCATACCGAGCCAAGCTGGTAACTCGTTGATGCCTAAAAAACCATTGAGCGTGTTGAGCCACGTGCCACTGATGGCTATCAGCGTGGCAGCAACTAACTGCGCCAGAAATTTGGGCTTGTACGACACGCCCGTCAGGTCGTCGGCAATACCTATGAGATAGAGAATTGTCATACCCACAACGAGCATCAGGTATTTGCAGAGCATATCCAGCGGGGCTATGCTTGTGGAGATAGAAAGGCCGAGTAGATAGCGCACGCCGATGCTCAACCCACAAACAATGATTATGGTAGGAAAGAACGAAAGGCCGCCGAGACGCGGTATGGGCTTGTCGTGCACACTGCGCTCGTTAGGAATGTCGAAGAGTTTCTTCTTGTGGCTCACATACAAGATACGCGGCAAGATGCTTGCACCAATCGCTATGGCAAGCAACAGAGAGCAGAGAATATACAGTTCGTTCCAAACTGCAGTCAAGGGGTGGGGAATGGCGTGCATAACTGATTATGGATAAATCGTTGGAGAATTGTTACGTATGTATTATCGGGCAAAAAGTAGCACTACAGAAATACTTTTGTCAAACGTGTGGCGGCAAAAGTAAGCTTTTTGTCACGAAATAAGTCGTATAGCTGCATTTTTTTACCGTTGCCCCCCTTTCTGCGGCGGTTTCTATGGTTTTAACAAACCATAATATAACGCGGCAGCGGCACTGTGGCACGCATGAGACGCGCGCGGCGCAAACAAAATAGGACGTCAAAAGACACAAGAAACCACGGCCTCTTTAGATAAACTTACAAAAAAGTTCAACATTTCAACTAAAACCTTTCGCTTATGTCGGCAGATTAACGTACTTTTGCGGCAAATCAAAGAAAACAAACAAAAACTATTCAACTAACCATGGAAAGTAACAAGAGAGTGTACACCTTCGGCAAAGGCCAAGCCGAAGGGCGCGCAGATATGCGCGAGTTGCTCGGCGGTAAGGGTGCTAACCTAGCCGAGATGAACCACATCGGAGTGCCCGTCCCACCCGGCTTTACGATTACCACCGACGTGTGCAACGAGTACTACCAGGTGGGAAAAGACAAAGTCGTGGAACTCCTCCGGCAGGAGGTGGAGGCCGGTATGCGACACATTGAGGCACTGATGGACAGCAAGTTCGGCGATGCACAAAACCCCCTGCTTCTTAGTGTACGTAGCGGTGCGCGCGCTTCGATGCCCGGTATGATGGACACCATCCTCAACCTCGGTCTGAACGACGAGGTGGTAGAAGGCCTTGCACGCAAAACAGGAAATGCGCGTTTTGCCTACGATGCTTACCGCCGCTTCGTACAAATGTATGGCGATGTAGTGATGGGGCTTAAGCCTGCCAATAAAGCCGACATCGACCCCTTTGAGGAAATCATTGAAAAGGTGAAGGCAGAACGCGGTGTGAAACTTGATAACGAACTCGACACCGACGATTTGAAACGCCTCGTAGTGCTTTTCAAAGCCGCCATAAAAGAGCGCACCGGCGAGGAATTCCCCACCGACCCCGTGGAACAACTATGGGGTGCCATCTGCGCCGTGTTTGACTCGTGGATGAACGAGCGCGCCATTCTCTATCGCAAGATGGAAGGCATCCCCGCCGAGTGGGGTACTGCCGTAACGTGTATGGCAATGGTCTTCGGAAATATGGGAAATACCAGTGCCACGGGCGTTTGCTTCAGCCGCAACGCGGCCACGGGCGAAAACGTGTTCAACGGAGAGTGGCTCGTCAATGCACAAGGCGAAGACGTGGTGGCTGGCATTCGCACACCGCAACAAATCACCAAACTCGGCTCACTGCGCTGGGCGGAGATGCAAGGCATTAGCGAAGAAGAGCGCGTGAGCAAGTATCCCTCAATGGAAGAGGCGATGCCCGCTATCTACGCAGAACTCAACGCCATACAAGAGAAGCTCGAGAAGCACTATCAAGATATGCAGGACATGGAGTTCACCGTGCAGGAAGGCAAGCTATGGTTCCTACAAACGCGCAACGGTAAACGTACCGGTGCTGCGATGGTGAAAATTGCTATTGACCTGCTACACGAAGGAATGATAGACGAAAAGACAGCCCTCCTACGCTGTGAGCCTCAGAAGCTCGACGAACTGCTACACCCCGTCTTCGACAAGCAAGCCCTGGCAAAAGCCAAAGCTCTGACACGCGGCCTGCCTGCCAGCCCCGGTGCTGCCAGCGGACAAATCGTCTTCTTTGCCGACGATGCTGCAAAATGGGCCGATGACGGACACAAGGTGGTACTCGTACGCATTGAAACATCTCCCGAAGACCTTGCCGGTATGGCTAAGGCCGAAGGCATCCTCACCGCTCGCGGCGGTATGACGAGCCATGCTGCCGTGGTGGCACGCGGTATGGGCAAGTGCTGCGTCAGCGGAGCAGGAGCCATCAACGTGGACTATCGCAAACGCACCGTAGAAATCGACGGCAAAGTGTTGAAAGAAGGCGACTATATTAGCCTAAATGGCAGCACCGGCGATGTCTATGAAGGAGAACTCAAAACGCAGGCCGCAGAACTAAGCGGTAGTTTTGCAGAACTTATGACGCTCTGCGACAAATATACCCACCTGAACGTTCGTACCAATGCCGACACACCACACGATGCCAGCGTAGCACGCAAGTTTGGAGCCACCGGTATCGGACTTTGCCGCACTGAACACATGTTCTTCGATGCCGAGAAGATTATCGCTATGCGAGAGATGATACTCTCTGAAACTCTCGAGGGACGAAAGAAAGCTCTTGAGAAACTCCTTCCGTTCCAAAAGAACGACTTTATCGGTATCTTCAAGGCAATGGACGGCTGCCCCGTCAACATACGTTTGCTCGACCCACCCCTCCACGAGTTTGTGCCACAAGACAAGAAAGGACAGGAAGAGATGGCAGAGGATATGGGCGTTACGGTAGAGTATATCAAGCAGCGCGTTGACAGCCTCAGCGAACACAATCCTATGCTCGGCCACCGTGGTTGCCGACTTGGAAATACCTATCCCGAAATCACACAGACACAGACACGCGCCATACTCAGTGCTGCTTGCGAACTCAAGAAACAAGGGCTTGATCCCAAACCCGAAATTATGGTACCCCTCACCGGTAGCGTCTATGAGTTCGAGGCACAGGAAAAGGTGATTCGCGCTGAAGCAGCTAAAGTGTTTGAGGAAGAAGGCGTAGAAATCGTATACAAAGTCGGCACAATGATAGAAATACCACGCGCCGCACTTACCGCCGACTGCATAGCACGCAGCGCCGAGTACTTCAGCTTCGGCACAAACGACCTCACACAGATGACGTTCGGCTATTCGCGCGACGACATTGCTTCTTTCCTGCCAGTTTATCTTGACAAGAAAATCCTCAGCGTAGATCCTTTCCAAGTGCTTGACCAGCGCGGTGTAGGCCAACTCATTCAAATGGCTGTTGACAAAGGACGCAGCGCACGCCCAGACCTCAAGTGTGGTATCTGCGGCGAACACGGCGGAGAACCCAGCAGCGTGAAGTTCTGCCATAAGATAGGATTGAACTACGTCAGCTGCTCTCCTTTCCGCGTACCTATAGCACGTCTCGCAGCGGCACAGGCAGCGGTGGAGGAATAAGAGACGAGCCTTGAAAATAAGCGAGTTAGGCGGTAAGCCCCGAAAACAAAGGGACTTCCGCCTAACTTCGTAAATGGAGGTTCGTTCATTCTGACACGGAAAATGAGCAGAATGAACGGAAATGTTTAGAGAAAGTTGCGAGTTTTCAGACCCCATGTTTAGAGCGTGTTTAGAGTTCAGAATGACCGAGATAACAACGACTTGCAGAAGATTAACAACAAAACGATAGGAACACGAATGAAGTCGAGAGCAGAAACGATGCCCGGCATCGGATATGCCGAGACGAATGAGTGAAGAATAAAATTCAATACTGAATTATGGCAACACTGAAAGCATGCGTACAGAAGATGCGCAATGACGGGTTCTTTCCTGTCTATATCAGAGTGACGCACAACCGCACCACGCAGTACATCAAGACTGACAAGATGGTGACGAAGCGCGAGTTATCAAGAAGCAAGGACATCACCGACCCGCTGGTGCTGCAGTTCTGCACGGCACTCATCCTTGACTATAATGCGAAGTTGAACAAGACGGACACTCGCAACTGGACGGCGCGTATGGTTGTGGACTACCTGCAAAAGGGTGATGAGGACTTGTGCTTCTCTGACTATGCACGTAAGCACATTGACAGTCTCATCGACAGCGGACACGCGAGGAACGCGCGGAACTACGAGTTGGCACTCCAGCATATGGAGCGTTACTTCGGGACTACCAAGGTGAAGTTCTCCGGGCTGACCTCAACTAACGTGGCGAAGTGGATAAAGAGTTTGGAGCAGACGAACAGGGCAAAGGAGATGTACCCTGTGTGTATGAGGCAGGTGTTTCGCGCAGCCATCGAGGAACTGAACGACTATGACACCGGGCTTATCAGAGTGAAGACCAATCCGTGGATAAAGGTCAAGATACCACATGCAGACCGTCCCGAGAAGCGTGCCATCAGTGCGGAGGACTGCCGCAGGTTCTTTTCTTCTCCCCTGCCCGAAAGCAAGATGAAGTCGCCATTGCCCGAACTTGGGCGCGACGTGGCGATGATGGTGTTGTGTCTCGCTGGCATCAACACGGTAGATTTGTATCAGATGAAGAAGACGGACTATCACGGTGGCATCATTCACTACCGCAGGGCGAAGACTATGCGGAGTCGTGCGGATGGAGCGTACTTTGAAATGCGTGTGCCGGACATCATCAAGCCACTCTTTGAGAAGTACGCATCAGGACACGATGATGAATACCTGTTTGACTTCCATTCGCGGCATACGACGAGCGACAGTTTCAGTGCGAACGTGAACATCGGCATCAGAAAGATTTGTGAGAGTATGGGAATGGCAAAGGAGAACTGGTATTGTGTCTATACGTTCCGTCACACTTGGGGAACGGTGGCGCAGAATGATTGTGGCGCGTCTATATCTGAGGTCGCTTTCGGTATGAACCACAGCGCAGGACACCGCATCACTCGCGGATACATCAAACTGGACTTCACACCGGCATGGGAACTGAACGAGCGTGTTGTTGATTTCATTTTCTTCTCTGACCAAGCCAGCAAACAGGCAACGCAGGAGGAGGAAAGCAGCGTGTTCCGTCTGTCACCGAAGATGCTCATCAAGGCAGCAGCTTTCTTTCAAGGCAAGTGCTTGGCAAGTTTCGACGACATCGGCTGCTCCAACATCGACGAGGTGATTGCGCGACTGGTGAAAGAATTGCCGTCGGACATTCCACCTCGCTCAATGGTTCAATTCAAGATTGTCAACTGCGACAACGGCAAGAGCGCAGTGTATGAGCGTCAGAAAGGCAAAGGTTTTTAGTCTCGGCTAAGGTCAAGGCGAAGAAACTCTTTGCCGACACTTACAAGTTTCTTTACCTCATCGGTGTTGAGGCTGTCACCAACGACAAGTGTCAACTCTGTCTCTTTGTTTGCAGACAAGCGCACGAAATCTTCTAACTCAGAATAGCGGAAATCTTCTGTACTCAGGATTATCTTTGCTCCAATGCGGAGCAGTGACTTAATGTTTTCTTCTGACTTTTTCATGTGATGTAATTATTTGTTCGGCGCAAAGATAAATCAAAAATCCCTGTGGATGGTTTTATCTTTTGTGAGGCTTCCCCATCAAGGCGAAGCCTTTTTTCGCTTCGCGCAAAAGACGATGCGCCTCAGCATAAGAACAAGTTCTTCTGCATTCGGCTTTCAGTCTTTTTTGAAATTTTCTCTCTCGCGCGTGTGTACGTGCGCGCGTTTCGTCGTCGTCGCGACTTTCTTTCTTTTATTTATTTTCTTTCTTTACTTTGTTTACTTTGTTGCATTGCATTTTCGATGCATTTGCATTGCATTTGCATTGCGTATGCATTTTTGCTCTTGTTTTTTTTACTACATACAGAAAAAAGTAGTAAAGGGTTACTTGTCGTTTGGTGCTGTGATGTCCTTCCCTGCTGCGAGGCGTGCGAGACGTTCGGAAAGTGTGCGGTTGTCATCCACGATGGTCATGTCAACGCTTGTTGACTGCATCTGTGGTGTGTGGAACTTCAGCAGTTTGATTTCGGCATCGACACGGCTTTCCGGGTCAAGGCTTTTGCAGTCGATGTCAAACTGTGAGACTAATTGCCCTGTCTTCTTTCCTTTCTCGTCTTTTTCCTCGATGCTTGGTGTGAAGTAGTTCACGGAGTGTTGTCGGAGGAATGTCTTTAATGGCTTGTCTTTGTTTGGTGTTCCTGCGGCACGCCCTCCGAGTCGTCCGCGCCCGTCTCCTGCTTTACGTGGCATAGTAATTAGTTTTATGTGTGTTCTATTACTTTTATGATTTAGTCTGAATGCTGAGAGTTGTAGTGTTTGTATGGTAAAACAAAACATAACAAGATGTTGCAAAGTTGTTGCCTTAATTTCGCACGTGACTTATAAGTTTTGTTTAATCAATTAAAAAGCATACAGTATGTTAGGCGGAATAATCGGAGGCGCAGCCGGTGCGCTTGGTGGCATCTTCGGCGGCATCAGTAAGAACAAGATGCTGAAGAAGCAGATGCGTATGATTAACGAGCAGAAGCGTGAGAATCAAAACTGGTACGACCGTCGGTATAACGAGGATGCAACGCAGCGTGCCGATGCTCAGGCCATTCTTACTCAGACGTCAGATTTGGTACGGCAGCGCAATCAGCAGGTGGCAGGAACGCAAGCGGTGATGGGCGGCACAGATGAGAGTGTGGCAGCCGCGAAAGCTGCTAATGCTAAAGCACTGTCAGACGCTACCAGTCAGATTGCAGTGGCTGGCGCACAGCGCAAAGACCAGATTGAGGGTCAGTACCGCGAGAGACAGCAGCAACTTGATGATGCTCTTCGTGAGTTGCAGGGACAGAAGAAAGATGGCTTCCAAATTGCCAGTGATGCTCTTGGCGGCGGTGTAATCGGTTTCGGGAGCGGGATGAATAATTCTTAAAAATCTTCGTCATTATGATAGCAAATCTATATGGTACAACAAGGCCGGGCGTCGTACGGTCGTTATACGACTTTTCGCAGGATGATGGAAGAGGCGGCGCGGGAGGCACACAATCGTCTCCTGCTGCTACTCCTCCTGCTGCTACTACACCGTCTGTCGTTAGCAAAGGGTCGTCATCATCATCAACGCCCGTTACCACGTCGTCAACAAGCCCATACGCTCAGTTTAGGGGTAACAATTATGAGAAGTTGGAGAAGTTTCTCCTCGAGCAGATGCAGGCTATTAAGCCTGAGACGGCAGAGGAGCGTGAGGAGCGTGAGAGGCGCGAGAAACGTACTGGTTTTCTTGCACGTCTTGCAGATGGTTTGGGTTCATTCCACACCGCGTTTTCTCATGCTCGCGGCGAGAAAGCGATGGATATGCCGAATGTGTCGGAAAGAGTGAGGGCTTTATATGAGAAAGCCAAGTCACAGCGCGACAAGGAAAATGACAGGCTTGTGAATTACGCCCTTGCTCTGGCTAACATTAAGGACAAAGACCGCGAATTCAACTTCCACGTTACCCAAGCCGAGCAGCAGCAGAGCAACTGGCAGCAGCAGTATGATGCAGGTCGTCAAGACCGTGCCGACGATGTGGCGTTCCGCGACAAGGAGTTTGACACCAAGAAAAGTCAATGGCGTGAGGAGTTTGACACCAGAAATGAGCAATGGCAGAAGAAGTTTGATTCCGACAATGACCACTGGCAGCAAGGTTTTGATGAGAATCAGCGTCAGTTTAATGAGACACATGAAGAGAATGTGCGTCACAACAAGAGAAGTGAGAATTTGCAGGGTCAGCAAATCGCTGAAACGCGGAGGCATAATCAAGCCAGTGAGCGATTGGAGGGTCAGCGCATCGCGGCATCGCAGGACGGCAGGTACATGGATTTCTCTTTAGGTGATGGTTCCTTTATTCGCGTTGATTCAAGTAAGTTAAATCCGTCGAATATCTCGTACGTGTTCAGCAAGACGCCGTCCGCAGGTCGCCCGTCAGGTGGTTACAACGCGAACGGACAGTACACGTCGGTTTCCTCCGACCAGATGTTGCAATGGATAGGGCAGAACCTTGACAATCAGCAGGTGCAGTCGGCGTTGCGTAGAATAGTCGGCTTTAAACAGAATAATAAGGGTCCTGCCTACTGATAATAGAAAATACAGATATGAACAATTTAAGAAATTCATACGATACGTTTCGCGCATACTATAATCGCTTAGAAGAAAACACCAACGAGCCTTTATTAAGCTTGCGCGAGACGCTGTTAGGCTTAGGCTATACTGTACCTGAGTATGACGTTTTCAAGCGAGATATGCAGGATGAGAATAACCTACGCGGTGTTTATTCGACATTGCAAAGAGAGGGTTACGCTCCCCCTGCGTTTGATGATTTCAAGCGAGATATGGGGTATGTTGCACCATCGCAGCCAGTAGTTCAGTCGGAGGCGCAGCCACAGGAGCGCGGTGTTTGGCAACCGAGTTGGCATCAGCAGAAGGGTATGCAGATGCAGCTGGACGATATGAACAAGCGTATGGAGCAGTCTCAGCAGGACTTCGCTACACGTATGGAGAACATCCGCAAGGGCAACACGTTTGGTAAGACGAGCGAGCGGAAGTACAACCCTGAGACAGGCACGTTTGAGCAGCGTTATTACACGACTACAGGCGAGGAGGTCGGCAGTGGGTGGGAGCAGTCGCGCCTCAACCTTGCCGAGCGTGACCGATGGGAAAGTACGACAGACGAGGGACGCAGACACCGTGAGAGGCGCATGGAGAATGACTTTGAGCGTCGCGTGGGTTCGTCACTTGACAAGTACGACCCGGAGAATGCTGCCGCGGCCGTATGGCAGCAGGCCGAGGAGAGGTCCAAAGAGGAGTTCGGTAGATACTTATCCGAGCGTAGCCAATCGTCGTGGCGCAACCTTGCCCGTGATGCGGCAGATGGTATGAGTGTAACAGGCGGATTGGGTGGAGACAATGTAGATACAGGCATACAAGGCTTTGCTACTCATTTGAAGCACCACGACCTGCGACGTATGGCTGATGATGCTTGGAATATGCTTGGCAAAGAGAAGCAGCAGTCCGTCATCGAAGATATGTATGGCGCACTGAAGAACCGCTACCCACAAGCCACAGAGGAACAGTTGCAGCAAGCGGCATCGGAAATGGCGCGTGAGCAGAGCGACCGCCGTATTTATGAACTGGCAGTATCCAACAATGCGCCTCACGATGCCGCCGAATACTTCTTACGTAAGGTAGCCGCAGGCAACGCGATGGGAACATTGATGCAAGCAGCGGCACGAGCGCAAGCCGGAACGACAGGCGACTGGGCAGCGCGCGAGGATGCCGAACGCCGCTTTGAGAAGCAGGGACACAAGGTCGCAGGTATCGCAGGAGCGGTTACAGGCTTTGCCTTAGACCCTCTGGTATGGGTTACTGCCGGTGGGGGTGGTGCAGCCGTAAAAGGCACCACTTGGCTCGGTGGTGAGATGATTGGTGAAGCTGCCATGCGTAAGTTCGGCACCACGCTCGGCGGTCGTATGCTTGGCGGTGTCATCGGTGGTGCTGCTAACTTAGGCGCATACGAGGCAGGAAGTGAAGTCCTCGACCAGATGAAATGGGGAGGTTACATTGACGAGGAAACAGGCGAGCGCAAAGACGGTTTCTCGTTTGGCAATGTGGCAGGACGTGCAGGACACGGCTTGATGATGGGTACGGCGACAGGTGTAATTGCTCCCTACCTCGGCAATGTGAGCGACAAACTTGTCAGAGCCACCGAAAGCACCGTTGGCAAGATGGGCATTCGTCTCGGCGAGCTCGGTGTTGGTACAGTGGCAGAGGGAACAATCTTTTCTGTGCCGCAGGTTATCGACACCTACGGACGATATGGCGACCTCATCAACTCACTGTCTGATGAGACCAGCCCCAACTATATTGCAGACGAGCAGGAACGCGCAGCCAAGATTGAGGAGCTTCGCAACCGCCGTGGTGACGCGCTGATGGACGTTTGGACGGACAATATGGCAATGATGGCAGGTTTCAAGGGGCAGCATCTGTTGAAGTCAGCCCCGCGCGTTATCGGTGAACTGGCAGCGTCCAAGAACGGCAAGGCAGGTTTTGAGACACGTTTACGCTCCATACTTGACGGACGCGATGACCTTGCACTTACCGAAGACGAGAAGAAAGAACTGGATAGCAGAGGTTACGGCGATTTGAAAGAACTCACGGAGGAGTACAGCCGTTATGCCGAAGCCAAAGAAGAATACGACAAGGCTCGTCCTACCACCACCGATGCAAGCAGAATGATTGAGGGAGGCGACGGACAGGCTGAACTACCTTATAACCGCTTTGTCGATTTGATGACCGACAACAGCGTGAGCGAGGCGGCACGTGCGAAGATGTACTACTACCTCACAGGTCGCACCTTGCCTATGTCAACCGTTATGGGTTCAAGAGTGTTTGAAGACAAGGACGGAGAGGGCAACGTGACCGGTTACACGGTGCAGTCGCTCGGTGCAAATGGAGTGATTACCAGTCGTAGTTTTGGCGACAAGAAGCGTGCCGACGTTGAGGTGAACCGCATTGACCGGCAAGCCGAGTTGAACGGCTTTGACGTGGGTGAGCGTTATTTTGACTGGCGAGGCGACAACAAGCGTATGTATGAGGCTTGTGAAGCCGTTGCGGAGGAAACAGGCGCACCTGCCAACCTTTTGTTCGACCTCATGAAGCGCAAGACCGAAGCAATGAACGAAGTTGAACGGGAGTGGGCAGAGAAAATCCTTAATGCCTATAACGGTCTTGGTGACAAATACGGTTCATCAGAAGTACGCGCAGCAATCAATGAAGAATTTGGTATTGATGTTGACAAGGCTATCCGCAAGGAGCGCAATCGCCGAAGCGAGCAGGAGCAGAAAGCCGTTGAGGAATATGCCAACAGACTTTTTGCCGATGTGAAACGCAAGCAGGAGGAAGCCTCAGAGCGTGGCGAAGCCCCCATCAATCCCGATGCACCGACAACTGACAGTCAGATTGCAGGATTACTTGGTATTGATGATGGTGTGCAGGGCGACCCTGCAAGTGCAGCTTTCACCAGAGGTTACGAAGCCGACGCGCAGGAGCGTCAGGACATTGCCATAGAACTTGCCGACCCAAACAATGCGGAAGCACAGGAGGCGTGGAACGGTGTTGTTCAGCGCATCAACGAGGATGCTGCCTATATGGTAGCGCAGCAGCGCGAGCAGACCAAGCGGATGCAGCACACCGACGGTTCTTTGCGCCCTGCCATCCTCAAAGAGAAAGACAGCGAGGGACACGACCAACCGGTGTATATCGTTGACGGCAATGTGCAGATGATGCCCGACGGTTCAATGGTTGACAAGGCATCGAGTGACAACATTGTCGTAGTGCATAACCCTGCCACTGGTGAGCGCAAGCAGATAGACCCCACGGCAGACACTGGCATATCTTCGCTTGGTGAGGTGACCAGTGCCGAGCAGCGTGAAGCCGACATCGAGCGCAGCCGACAGGAGTACGTTCAAGCACAGATAGACGAGGCGCAGGGTACCGTTCGCTTTGTACCGGGTCAGCAGTTGGTATTGCCTACTGGCGAGGAAGCCATTGTTGTCGCTACCGATGCCGACGGCGAGGATGTCACCGTAGCACTTGGCGACGGCACACAGACTACCGTTCAGCGTTCAGCGTTGCAGCGCATCCGCGACGAGAAAGCGTTGGCAGGCTACCGTCAGCGTCATGGTATTGGCGAAGAACCCGCAGCGCAGCAGCCCGAAGCCTCAACGCCAGCACAGCCACAGGCAGACGTACGTGTGGCAGGTGCGCCAGCCTACTATACCGCCGACATGGAGTTGACTATCCGCGACGAGGACGGAACGGAGAAATCAGCAATTGTGATGGGTATGTTCCGTATGACACCTACAGGCCCTGTTTTTGACCCTAATGGTAAGATTGTAGGTTACCTTATGGATGGTGAGCCTCATTTCAAGCATGAGACGAAACTTGCAGCTGATGTGGTGAGCCATATTGTGCCACAACAGGTGGAAGCAGCAGCGGTACAAGGAGTCTCCGCTGAAACACCTGCAAGTGTAGAGCTTTCTCCCCAGCCTGTCGGTAAGGGTGTATTTGGCAACATCTATGACCAGTTCAAGGGCAAGGCTAAGGCGGCTATAGATTTTTTGTTGAGTAGAAAGGAGGGCAATGCTGTAGGCGCATTGCATCATAAGGATGTCGGTGATATAGATTTGTGGTATGGTGATGACAATGCTGGGTTGAAGAAGATTGCCAAGAAACATCCTGAAGTGCTTGAAGATTTGCAGGGTATCATTGAGAAGATGCGGGTTGTTTATGCTTCAGAAAATCGTGTCATTCTTGAAAGCGATACTCACAGAGCCGTAGTAAGCAAGGATTGGTATGGAAAAAAGGCAGACAACTGGTTGTTGACTGCCTATGAAAAGAAAGGAACCTCTGGCGGTAGTATTGACATCGTTCCAGAACCCGAAACGGGCAGGCAGAATGGCACGGCTCCTCTGCAAGATTCTCTTTCCGACGGCAAAGTTGGTGAAAATCCTGCGCCTGTGCAAGGAAATGGTGGAAAAGTAGCGTTGGCATCGCAACAGACGGTACAAGCAGCCGAAGCCCCAGTACAAGCGTCCGCGCAGCCGATGTTGCAGGGCGAGCCGGAGTTGAAGAGTGAGGCGCGGAAGAGTTATGAGAGTGCGGTGGAGAAGTACGGTGAGAAAGCATCGGCGAAGATAGGCATCACGGTCAAAGACCGCGAGAAAGCGGTGGAGAAAGCGAAGAAAGCTCTTGACAAGGCACAGGCGGCATACGACGAAGCCCCCATAGGTAAAGAAGAGAAAGCGGAGAAAGCTCTGGACAAGGCACAGGCGGTATACGATGAAGCGCAAGCGGAGTTGGAGCATTGGAAAGCCGTGCGTGAGATACAGAGCGGCATTCAGCGTGAGGAGAACGCGCGCAGAGCGGCAGCGGATGCCGTGCGTTATGATGAAGCCGTGGCAGAGGCACAAGCCGCATATGAGGCACGCAAGAGTGCCGAGGCAGAGCGCAAGGCCGTTGGCAACGAGAACCCGATGCCAGCCATTACCGAGAAGTGGAACAATGCCACCAAGGTTGACGGACACCGCGACGAGATTGTCTTGCCAAATGGTGAGAGCGTGAAAGGTCATTACGTATTGCATGAGAGTGGTGCATCATCGCCGAGCCACGACCCTGTAACGTGGCAGAAGACAGACGGTTTCCCGATGGATGCCAATGACAACAGCGTGAACGACCGCGACTATGAGCGTGACAGAGACGCACAGGAGCATACACAGCGCATTGCACGCCAGTATGACCAGCGAGCCTTGCAGAGTGTTCCCGTTGTCAGCAATGATGGTGTTGTGTTATCGGGCAACGGCAGGACGATGGCCGGAGAACTGGCAGCGCGTGACAATACCGATGGTGCATACGTGAACTATCTGAAAGAGTATGCGCCCAAGTTTGGCTTCACTGCAGAACAGGTGGGAGCGATGGAGCATCCGCGTGTGTCGTTCGTTCCCGATGAGGCTATGCCATACACGGCAGAGACCTTTGCGAAGTTCAACCAGCAGGAAATGAAGTCTCAGAACAAGACGGAGCAAGCCGTTAAACTGGGCAAGACCGTGAGCGACAACAGTTTCAAGAGTATTATCAGAACCATCAACGGCTATGACACCCTTGGCGACTTCTACAATGATGCACAGGCGAGCCTTGGCGCGGTCTATGACCTGCACAATGCAGGTGTTGTACCACAGGCACAGTTGGCAGAAATGGTTGACGGTGTTCGCGGACAGGAGAAACTGAGTGCCATCGGTCGTGAGTTCTTGGAGAACATGCTCATAGGCAAAGCCTTTGAGGGCGACCCCGAAGTAGTGCGTATGCTCACGGCAGAGCCAGCCATGCGTCAGACTGTTATCACAGCCCTTGGAGAGATTGTCGATAACATTGCCCTTGGTAAAGGCTGGTCTTTGCAGGGAGAGTTGGCAGATGCCGTGAAGTTGTGCTTTGATGCACGACAAGGCGGTGCGAAGCACGGCGAGATAGTCAGCACCTACGCACGTCAAGGCGTGTTGTTCGCTGACCCCGACGAGTTGCAGACGGTGGCAGACTTCAATAATGCTACCATGCTGATGCTTGCCGACGTGCTGAACGACAAGCGCGTTACCTTGCTGAAGATTACACTTCAATTATACAATAACGAAGCAAGACAAAGCGCAACGGGTGAGCAAGACCTGTTTGCAGGTGGTGTGAAGAGCCGCGAGGACATCTTGCGTAAAGTAATAAACTTTATCAACGAGAATTATGGCAAACGAAAAGAAATCGAAGCAGCCCGGGCAGCAGCTGTGGAGCGCAGAAAAGCAGAGAGCGTTCAACAAGATGGCACTCCTCCAGCAGTCGGCGGAGGAAGCGAGGACGCAGGAGGAGGTGAACGAAGCACGACACAGGATGAGTTACGAAAAACCGACTTGGTAGGCATACGGTTTACTCTTAACGAGAAAACAGCAGGAAACGGAGAACGTTTCTACCAAAACGAGGATGGTGACATAGACCTTGTGGATATACCACAAGAAGTGTTCGATGCAATAGATTATCCCAAAGCACCTCTGCGTCTAACTCCATCTATGATTTCTCACATGATTGGTCAACATGGCAAGGAGACAGGCGCGAAAGATGTTGACAAGGCTATTGAGTTTATCTTGGATGTGATGAACAACTTTGACCATGTTCGTCTTGGGCGAGGTGGGGCATTGATATTTTCTGTAGAAAATGGTCGTGCTAAGACAGGCAAACGTGCAATATCCATCTTACTCAGCAGCAAGACGGGCGACTTCTACGGAATTGTTTCTTCGGGTTATGAAGGCGTGGAGAGATTAAGTAAAAGACCTCAACTTTGGGCAGGGAGCGCGATTATTACCCCTGCTTCAGACTCCGCAACTGAACCTGTTACCACCCTTGATGCCCGACAAGGCGGAGGGCAACTTGGCAGCGCTTCAGGCCAAAACGGTCTTTCCGAAGAATGGTCTGCCTCCGAAGAGCAGAATGAGCAGTCGGCTACTGACAACACTTTGCGGGCAGCGGACAAGTCCGACAATCCAACAACCCCAAACGGTAACGTGTCCAACTCTTCTGCTGGCAAAGGTAGTGAAAATTCTGCAACGCTGCAAGAAAAAGGCGAAAAAAGTGCTGAAAATCAGATTTCGAGTGCTGTAGAAGATGCTTTTAATGCGTACAAGGAGCGTGTTGAACGTCAGCAAGCGGCGTATGAGCGGCGTTCCATGCTGACGACGGTAGGCGACCCACGTATTGATGCCGAGCGTGAGAGGCTTGAAGCCGAACGGGAAAAGTTGGTCAAGGAAGCATACGCGGCAGAAAAGAAGTTGAGAGATGCGTTATCCGTCTTTACGGACGAGGAGTTGCGGTCAATGGCAGACAAGGCATACGACGAGGGTGATATGTTTAGGAGCAACGCATCTCGCGATGTCCTTTCGTTCCGTCAGAGAGTCCGGATAACAGCGGCAGAAGCCGATACCAACACCGAGCCTACCGAAGCACAGAAAGAGGCTGGTAACTACAAGAAAGGACACGTCAAGATTGATG
>CALFJG010000007.1 GCA_937877625.1 uncultured Prevotellaceae bacterium | reverse complement strand
TATAGTAATCAGAGAGCGTCACCTCGTGCATAGGTTTTTCATCGTCGTAGGCTTCTTCAAGCGTCTTGCCCCACGCACCCATTTGAAACGTGCCGCCTTCGACGGCTACCATCGTAAACGCTACATCGCCCACTCGGACGGCTTGGTTTTTGAAATTGTTGTTCATTGGTTTTTTGTTTTTTGAATGATGAAAATGTTTCTTTGTTTACCCAATTATCGGTGCATTGAAAATATCTTGCCTTATAGCATTCTTCCCTCGTGGCATCAGGATGAGCCAATAGCCACGCTTTCATTTGGTCGATATAGCTCATATCAGTAGGGTATTGTTGATAGGTCGATTTCAAGTCCTCTCTTAGCTATATAGGTCGGCTTGCCCGATACCGCTTTTATTTCCTTGCGGAATCTCCCTGCATCGCTATTGTTTTCTGAGAGGTGGATAAGGATTATCTCAGATACCTCAGAGAGGTCATTTGCCATGAGAATCCCTTTCGCTATCTCAATCTCCATATGCGAGTGCAGGAGGCGGTCTTTCATCGAATGCGGCACGATGCCCGATTCTATGTTTTGCAGGAGAATATCATCCGCATAGTTCGCTTCGAGCATGATATGATTGAGATTCGGCAATCGATATTCAAGCATCATCGTATCGGTGACGAATAGCAGCCTGCCCATCTCTTTATGCTCTATGACGAAACCAAGACACGGCACATCGTGAGCCACGCTCAGACAGAAGATTTTGAATCCTCCGACCTGATAGCCGTGCATCGGCTGAATCTCCTTGCAGAATACCCGATTCCTCAGATTGTGAGAATCGAACACCTGAGGCAGAGCCAAGACCCTGATACCATAGGAGAGAATATCTTTCAGGCTTCGGGAATGGTCTCTATGCTCATGCGAGATAACACAGCCGAGAACCTGCTTTAATTGAAATCTGAGAGCCTTTTTTATATCGATAGCAGGAATACCTGCCTCGATGATTAAAACGCCGTCAGAGGCTTCCAAAAGATAGCAGTTGCCCGATGAACCTGAGCCTAAGCATTTGAGTACCATTCCCTGTCTGATTTAGATATTAGTAACTTGGAACTTCTTCTGCATTCTCAGCAGGAGCTGCTTCTGATTCTTTGATTTCGCCTGTCTCTGTATCGACTTCCTCGTATTGAGCGGTATCGAGTTCGATTGCCTGACCATTCGCATTCTCGCTGATAAGGTCGTTTCGGCTCATCTGAGAATCCTCGACATCCTTAGAGAGAGCGTTCTGCATCTCGACAGAGAGATAGCCGTATTTCGAGAGCAAACGGCGGATGACGGTCTTTAACGCCATGTCGTTGAAATTGCCCTCCCAACCGACCTTGCTTGATGGCTGGTTTGCCTGAGCGAGCTTGATGAGAGTCTCTGCACTCGGTTTCTTGCTACCCTTGAACGATGGAGAATATCTCAGAGCATAAGCAGCCATATTCTCGACACTCACAAAGAGGGTCTTATTGAAGCCGTTAAGCAACTCGAAATAGCAGAAATAGCCGATTATCTTATCAGATTTCTTTTCTCCATCGAGAGCGATTTCACCTGTGAGCTTAGACACCTTTCTCATCTCGCCCTCGTAAACGAAATCGGCATTGATGGTGCGATACTGACCTGTGCGCATGGCGAGTTGGATATATCCCTTGTAGCCAGGCACGAATGTAGGTGTAGGAACTTTCGACCACGAGCCATCGGGATTCTTAACCGAGTTATTGAATACGATGATGTAGGCGAAGCCGAGAGCCTTATTGAGAGGAAGTCTCAGGGTTGCAGCTCTGAGAGCCTCTGCAATCACGAGAGCAGGCTTGCAGGTCTGCAAAGCCTTGTCGCCTGTAAAGAGGTCGATGAGCGATGCCACGAAAGCATCTTTATGGTCGCCGAGAGCGTTCTGAAACTGCTCTTGGACGGATGGAGCATTGATAACCGACTTCATCAGGTCGATAGGTCGCTCCTGCTTTTGGATTTCATTTGCCATAATGCGTTGAAATTTTGAATTGTGAATAAAATAGATTATTGAACTCTGAGCGTTTCGTCATCGGTGACAACGAGACGTATCATTTGCGATTGGGTATGCAGCAGCTCATTCACGCTCTCTGCATTATCAATGAAGATTGGAGCGGTCACGCCCTCAGACTTGCAGATTGCGTTGATGATGTCAAGTCCTGCATTGATAGTCATGGCGTTGTTCAGGTCTGAGTAAGGCACTCCGTTCACGGTAGCCTCGCAGGTCTCGACCTCGCCGCCGTTGATTTGCTGCTCGAACATCTTGAACTTGACGATAGAGAAAAGTCCGTTGATACGATTCTCAACCGCCTCGATGCGAGCTTTCGAGAATGCTGCCATCGTGAACTCGATGCCCTCTAACTGAGCCAATTCCTCACTCTGCTCCCTGAGCTGCTTTTCAAGTTCTTTGATACGAGCCTCATTGCGCTCGATGGTCTCTTTCTTGGCGAGCTTTGCCTTGATAATATCTATCTCTGATATGATAGATTTCTTCTGCTCTGTCAGTTCTGAGGTATCGGGTGCCTCATTCGGCTTGTCGAGTTCTGCCTTGACCTCCGCAATCTGATTGAGGATTTTCTTTCGCTCTGCATCCGCCTCGATGGTCGGTGTTGCATCAGGCTCTTTCATTTCAGATGTATAGAGAGGATTGGCTTTCAGACTCTCAATCTTCGTACTGAGTTCAGAGATACGCTCCTCGCATTTCTTGACGGGAGACATGGTTTCATCCATCGCTTTCTTGTTCGCCTGTCCTTTGCGGTTGTTCTCTGCAAGGTCGTTGGCTTTGCGAGTATTGAAATTCTCTGTCATTTCGCTCTGCTTTCGCTCGATGTCATCTATATCGAGAGGTCGCTTGCAGGTCGGGCATACAAACTCATCCTGATTGAATTGGAGAGTGCGAGCATTGATTTCTTTCCACTCAGCGATGAGGGCAGAGCGTTTCTGCTGCATTGCCTCCAAATCACGCTGATAGCGTGTCATTTCGGACTGCACCCGACCGAGTTCTGCCTGAGCGGACTCTACCTGACGGCGAAGTTCTGATTGCTGAGAGGATTGCTCGTTATATTCTTTCAGGACGGATTGCTTAATCTCATGCTCACGATTGAGGAGTCTCTGTCTTAGGTCAAACTCTTTCTTAGCGATTTCGAGTTTAGCCTTGCTCGCCTCGCTATATGCCTGAGATTTGTCGGAGATAGATTTCTCTACCTTTTCAAGCTCTGACTTCTTAGCCTCCAAATCGGCTTCAAGCAAAAGCCAATTCTCAGCTTCAGGCATATCTCGCTTGCGTTCATCGATACGCTCAGGGATGCCGTCAATCTCTGCCTTTATACGGCGTTTCTTGGCTGCAATTTCTCGCTTGTACTCTTCCATCGACTTGCCTGTCAGCTTGGCGAGTAAATCCATAAAGTCTGCGTTTCCTGCGGCTATCTCCTCATCGCTGATAGTTCCTGCCATCCTGAAAAGCATCGCTCTCTGAGTGTCGGTTTTCTGAGCGGAGAAATAGAGAGGATTGGTGATGAACTTGAAGACCTGCTCTGAGCATATAGAGATGATTTTCTCTCCCCATTCCTTGACAGACATAGGAACATCATTATAGAGCCTTTCTTCTTCATGCCCTGTGAATTCCTCAGTAGCAGAACCACGTTTCTTCTGCCATTTCTCAGAGTAACGGCGACAGAGGGATATTTCCTCGTCATCGACCGTCAGGATAGCCGATACCTCGTGGGGGATGCGAGGAATAGCCACACCCTGAGCATCGAGGGTCTTGATATTGAAACTCTTTCTATCCTCGCTATCCTTGCCGAATAAGAGCCAAGTGAAAGCATCGAAGATAGTTGTCTTTCCTGAGCCGTTCTTTCCGAGAACGCTCGTCATCGAGTCGCTGAACTCGATTTGAAACTCTCTGAGACCTTTGAAATTCAGAAGGGAGAGCCGTTTGATAATTACCTTTTTCATCTTGCGTTGAATTTATTGTGAAACATAATACTGAGCCACTTTCTTTTTGGTCGCTGTCTCAATCCTATCGACCTTGATGTTTACTTCGGGATGGTCTCTCCGAATATCGCTGATACGAGATGCGAGGCGCATACAACCAAAGAGTTTCAGAGCTTCGAGACTCGTAATCCGCTTGCCGTCCATCAGGTGAGCGAAAATCCGCTTATTCTGACTTTCGGATGATTCGAGATTCTGATTATCATTCATAACTTAAAACTTTGGATGGTTAATCACTACATGGGTCGTAGCCTGAGCCTTGATTTCCTGATTGGTAGGCACTCTATCTTTGAGCATCCAATGCTCAATCTCAGACTTCTTGAAATAGGTATTCTTGCCCTGCTTGTAATAGGGAAGTTCTTTCTCGCTCGTCAGATGTCGGACTCTGCTTTCAGAGAGACCGAGCATCAGAGCAACCTCTGAGACAGTTAGAGCCTCTTTCGATTGAATGAGGATGAGCCTCTCGATTCGTTCAAGTCTTTCATCTGCACTCATCATCATTCCTCCTCAATCATTTTAGATAGTTCAGGCACGAGGTTTTTAGACTCCCAGTAGGCAACGAGCTTATAAAGACCATATCCTGCACCTAAACCGATACCTTTGGAGAGTAATAGAGCGAGTGTCCATTTCATTATTGGCAATTCTTCATTGGGTATGCTGATTACTCCGAGAATAGCCACGAAACCGACTATCATCATCACGTAATAGCGATAGTTTAATAATGCTTTTTTCATAATCTTGCCTCCTTAGAAATTTTCTCCGAATTTGAAGATATTGATTTTGATACTCATTGCACGGAGACCATCGACCTCAAATGTAGTCTCTGAGGTTGGCATTTCTCCGTTGGCGATTGCATCTGCTCTCTTGGCAGATAATTCTCTCATCCATTCCTCCCACTCAGCAGGAATAGGAAATGTCAGGATTTTCTCCGTGCGACCACATTTTGCCGTGATACGCATTTTCTTGATTTCTTGTTTTTCCATTGTAGATGATTTTTGTTGCGTTGAAATCCACACGTTAGCGTTTAGGAAATAAAGAGTCAGCATTTACTCCGAAATGGTCGGCGATGATGCTTTGAGCGAGTGCATCGGGAGTCTGTTGACCCGATAGCCACATTCGGACGGTCGTTTCAGTCCTGCGAGTGATTCTTGCTACCTCAGAAACGAACTCCTGAGCAGGGGTTGGCTTGCTCTTTTGCTCGCTGTAGAGGTCAAAAAACGTCTTTTCTGCCATACTTTAATTATTTTTAATGTTATACTTTATGCTTATTAGGCATTATTTTATTATCTTTGCACCCAAATTTTCATCGAGTGCGGCAATAACTTTTAGTATTGCACTGCAAAGATAGAGCATTTCTCTTAGACTAACAACACTTTTCTGAGATTTTTGCTCTAATTTAAGGATTTTTAAGGATTCAATAAGATGGAAACGAAAGAAAGAATGATGCAGCTGATAGCTGCCCTCGGTCTATCAAAGGCTGAATTTGAAAGAGTTTGCGGATTGTCTAACGGTTATGTGAATAGCATCCGCAACACGATTGGTTCTAAGGGTGTTGCTCAGATAATTGCGCAATTCCCTCAGGTAAACAAAACGTGGCTCGTATTCGGAGAAGGAGAAATGTTCAACGGAGATTCAGAATCTCACCCCGAAACGCCCTCTGTACCCGAAGAATCGAGAGGCAATAATGTTGCCGTTGGTGGGAATGCCTCCAATATCAGCAACGGCACGAGTGAGAAAACCATCCTCTTTGCTCTGACGGAGGTATCAGAGATGAGGAAACTCCTTGCAGAGGTTATCAATATAAATAAAGAGCAATCGCAACGGCTTGTTATGATTGTCGATAGAATAGCAGACAGGATATGAAAAAGACATTATTATTTATGATGGCAGCTCTCTGTCTCATCTCTTGCGGTGGAGATGATGACGAGCCGAAAGTGAATAATCAGCAGAAAGAGACCAACGAGATAGTCTCAATTCTGAATGGCAAGTTCGTAGGCTCGAAAGTGAGCGAATCAGATGGCATCACCGAAACGCACGAGATTACATTTTCTCCATATTCCTCACCGAAGAAAGAGGAATGGATGGAGAATGCTATCACGAAAGAGATTCTCATATATGGAGAGTGCGATTTCTCGACTTATTTCAATGACCATCTCTTAGAGACGAGCGACCATTGGAAATACAATATCACTATCGCCTATGATGGAGCGCAGCCGAGATTGTATCTCTATCCTGAGACTTACGGAGTGAGCAAGATGTATCCTATCACTAAACTCAGTTCAACCTCATTCAAATTAGATGATATAATATATAATAAGGAATAAAGACTATGGACACCATAAAGCAACTATCTTTCTTCACCATCGATTTGATGAAGTCAGCAATCAATCACGATGAGAACCTCTCAGGAAAGGCGAGAGAGCTTCTTTTGCAGACAGGCAAAGAGTTTGACCGATGCAAAGTGAATAACGAGCCTACGAGCGAAATAGAATATCTATACGACACCGCTCTATGGTTGAGCGAGCAAATCTTTACAGACGATGAGCAGACGGAGAGTATATAGTCAGAATACTATCGGCATTATGGAGCGTTTCTTTCAGGCTTTCGAGCGGTGTAAGGAAATGAAGCTCCTGAAAGTTGCCGACTACTGCCGAGATAATAATATCGACAAAGCGCATTTCTATACTCAGCGCAAAGACCTCAATCGGGGTTTCTTCGAGGTCGGATGGATGCTTCCGCTCATTCGGGATTGCAGAGTCTCATCCTATTGGTTGATGACAGGCAACGGAGAAATGTTCGGATAACAGAAAGAGGGCAGTCATTAAGGAATACTTAACAACTGCCCTCTTATCATTTTCGTGACCTCACGAAAAAGGTCATTCCTCATCTTTGTGCAGGATATTCGGGATATTGGCAACGGCTTTCTGCTTGTTCTTATCCATCACCTTTGCATATATCTGAGTAGTGGTAAGCTCTCGATGACCGAGTAGCTTGCTCACGGTATAGATGTCAGTTCCGAGGTCGAGCATCATTGTGGCGAATGTATGCCGTCCGCAATGGAATGTGATTTTCTTGTCTATCTTTGCCCTCAATACCCATTCCTGAATAGCCTTGTTCGTGCATGATGGAGAATGAATATCCTGAAAGACCTGCTCATTCGGCTTTCCTCTTTCGCCCATCAGCTCCGCAGCCTGTGGAGTGATGTCGAGATATTCCTGCCCCTGGGTCTTTTTCTGCCTGAATATGATTCGGGTGAAATCCCCTTGTTGATGAACCTCTCCCCAAGTGAGTTTCAGAATGTCGCTCCGTCTGAGACCTGTCAGGCACGAGAATAGAAAAGCAGCCTTGATGCGAGGATATTCACATTCTGTCTGAGCGAGCTTTCTCACCTCATCGATGGTGAGATACATTCTCGTTCCTTCCTCCGCTTTGAAATTCTCGACATTGCGAGCAGGATTGAAAGGAATAATCCTATCCTCGAAAGCCTGATTGAGACACGCCCTGAGCTTATTGAAGTAACTGAGTTTAGAGTTTCGGGCGAGAGGCTTGTCTTTGATACGAGTGCGATAATCATGCGCCCAAGCAACCGCCTCATTTTCGAGATAATCGTGAAATCCCTGCACCCATGCCTGAGTGATGTCCGCAAATGTCAGTTTCTCATTCTTATCATAGATTAGAAGATGATGCAAGCACGAGAACCAATTTCCCCAATTACCCCGACTCTCAGCTCCGAGCCTCTTTTGGCACATGGCACGATAATAGGGATAGAATAGGGTATCGGTAGCAAATTCTGATTTGAAGCCGTATTCGCCATTCTGCATTTCGACAATCCTCTTTGACTTGATGGAGTTGGCGAGCTGCATTGTCTGTCGGTTTTTCTCCTTATCCTCTTTGGTACGCTCAGGGATGAGATAGAGCTTCAGGAACTCATAAGTTCTCTTTCCGTCTCTATATATATCAAGATAGAGACTGATATTGCCGTTCTGCAAAGGTTTCTGTCTGACCTTAATCGGCTCTTTGATTTTCTTTTCTTTCGCCATATACTGATGCGTTGAGTATCGATGTCATTTTTGTTACTTTTGTGACCCGAAAAATCCGAGTAACAAAATAGTAACACGAATATAGCACATTCTTGACATAATAACGGCAGAAAAGGAAATTTATTGTCTTTGCTCAGGAAATCCCGATTTCATAAGGATCTATGCTGATTGGATGCTGATGTTATGCCGTTAGAATGTCATTCTTATTTGCTCTTAGAAATCTGAGACTATTTTCCCACGCAGAAATGGGAGAAGAGGTGTTGAAGTGTCGTTTCGGGCGTTATTGTATGCCCGGTGATTGTTGCGAGATAGTTGGTGGCAAGGCGTAGCTCTTCGCTAATAAGGTCGGGAGTTATATCGGTCTGTGCGAGTGCTGTCTCGGCTCGCTTGAGTGCTTCGTTGGCGTGGCAGAGTGCTTCGTGGTGGCGGGCACTGGTGACGATGGTTTCTGTGGAATCCCAGTGTTGTAGGTGTGCGGCTTGGTAGATGGCTTCTTCTAATGGTGTGAGGTCGGTATCGTTTTTTGCACTGATAAATATGGCAGAAGTGGGATGTGCGTGGGAGAGGGGGTGGGGGAGACTTGTTGAGTTTTGTGATACATCGGAGAAACCTGTTTGTTTAACTTCTGTTGGATTTTGTGTTGCGTTGGGATTTTCTTGTTTTTTTTCTGTTTGATATTGTTGCTGCGCGAGAAGGTCTGCCTTGTTGTGAATGAAGATTGTTTCTTTCCCGTCAGTCTTTTTACGGATTTCGTTTATTTCTTTGTTGGTGGGTATGGTGTCAAAGACGTAGAGTATAATTTGTGCGCGTTCTATGGCTTGGTGTGTACGTGCGATACCGATTTGTTCCACCGTGTCGTTGGTGTTTCGTAGTCCTGCGGTGTCTATGAAGCGGAAAGGTACGCCGTGCAGTGTGATGGTGTCTTCTATGGTGTCGCGTGTGGTGCCGTGTATGGGGCTTACGATGGCGCGTTCTTGTCGGAGCAGTCGGTTGAGCAAGGTGCTTTTTCCAACGTTTGTCTTGCCCACGATGGCCACGGGTACGCCCCATTTCAGAGCCTTTCCTGTGGCATAACTATCTATGAGTGCGCTGACGTTTTGAATGGCGTTTTGTATCAATGTGCGTAGTTCGCTGCGGTCGGCAAACTCCATAGTTTCGTGCTCGTCAAAGTCAAGTTCTAACTCAAGGAGTGCTAAGGCTTGCTGTAGGTCGTTTGTCAGGCGGGATAGTTTGGATGAGAACGAGCCTTTCAACTGGCTGAGTGCAACTTTGTGTGCTGCAGCAGTGTTGGCGGCGATGAGGTCTGCTACGGCTTCGGCTTGGCTGAGGTCTATTTTTCCTGCGAGGAAGGCTCGCTGTGTGAACTCGCCCGGTTCGGCCATACGGCATCCTGCGGCGCAGAGGGTGTGGAGTGTTTCGTTGATGATGTAGGGTGAGGCGTGGAGGCTTATCTCTACGCTGTCTTCGCCGGTGTAGGAGTGTGGTGCTTGGAAGATGCTGAAGAGTGCTTCGTCTATCTGTTGACCATCGGTGGCTACGACGACTCCGAGGCGAATGGTGTTGGCGGGGGTGTGGGTGAGTGGGCTATGGTTGTAGGAGTGGAATATCTTGTCGGCGATAGGTATGCATCCTTCTCCGCTAATGCGTATTATGGCAATGGCTCCGCCGCTGCCTGTGGCGAGGGCGCAGATGGGTGTGTGGGACATTACTGAGCTTTTTATAGTTGTTTGTTGTTTTTCTTCGGATTTTTGAACTAACTAATAGCGGAATAGTCAACAATGCCATTTTTTAGGCGTTGCATTTGTTGCCAAATAATTTCGTTTTGCGGGAGGTTGTGCTGTGGGTCAGCTTTTAGCACTCTTGCTGCTGCTTCGCGTGCTTCGGCCATCAATACCGTGTCGCCTACGAGGTTGGCAATACGCAGCTTGAAGGGAAGTCCGCTTTGTGCTGTCCCCTCAATGTCGCCTGGCCCACGCAGTTTCATATCTTCTTCTGCTATGCGAAAGCCGTCGGTAGTTTCGCACATCACTCCGAGTCGTCGGCGTGTGATGTCGCCGAGGTTGGGTTTGTGGGTAACGAGTAGGCAATACGATTGGTCTGCTCCGCGCCCTACGCGTCCGCGTAGTTGGTGGAGTTGGGAGAGGCCGAAGCGGTCGGCCTCTTCGATGACCATTACGGAAGCATTGGGTACATTCACTCCTACTTCTATCACGGTGGTAGAAACAAGGATTTGTGTATCTTTTCGGATGAATTGCTGCATCGCGGTGTCTTTCTCGGCTGGTTTCATTTTACCGTGTACTTTCCCTACTTTGTATTCGGGAAACGCTTCGCAAAGTCGTCGGTATCCTGTTTCAAGGGCTATCAGGTCGCTATGCTGGCTCTCTTCTATGAGAGGATAGACCACATATACTTGTCGTCCGAGCCGCAGTTCATGTCGCATCCCGTCATAAAGGTGTCCCGTGTCGCGCTCGCCATAGTGCTGTGTGTGGATAGGCTTTCGTCCGGGCGGCAGCTCGTCAATGACGCTCACGTCAAGGTCGCCGTAAACGGTCATAGCGAGTGTTCGTGGAATCGGCGTGGCGGTCATCACGAGGATATGCGGCGGCTGAGTGTTCTTTTCCCAAAGTGTGGCTCGTTGTTTCACGCCAAAGCGATGTTGCTCGTCGATTACTACGAACCCGAGGTTTTGAAACCTTACGGTGGGTTCTATTAGGGCGTGTGTACCTACGAGGATTTGTACCGTTCCGTCTGCCACGCCTTGCAATACCGTGCGCCGTTTTGCGCCTTTCACACTTCCTGTGAGCAGTTCCACACGTATGTTTGTGCCTTGCAGCATTTGGGTGAGTGTGGCAAAATGTTGTTCTGCGAGGATTTCGGTGGGTGCCATCAGGCAGGCTTGAAAATCGTTGTCGATGGCCAGGAGGCAACACATTAGGGCTACCACGGTTTTCCCCGAACCTACATCGCCTTGCAGTAGGCGGTTCATTTGTCGGCCTGTGCGGAGGTCGTTTCTTATTTCTCGTACGACGCGTTTTTGAGCCGTGGTGAGAGGAAACGGTAGATGGTGGAGGTAGAAGTCGTTGAATGCTTGCCCGACGTGGGCAAACACAAATCCTGTAGCAGCTTCGCGGTGCTGTGCTGCACGTTGCAGGATGTCAAGTTGGAGGAAGAAGAGTTCTTCAAACTTTAACCGTCGGCGTGCTTCGGGCAGTGCCTTAGTTTCTTCGGGGAAATGTACGGTGAAGAGTGCCTCTGGTAGCTTTGTGAGACGGTGGTAGGAGATGAGATAGTCGGGCAAGGTTTCGTTGATACGCTCGGCTATGGTGTCGAAGGCTGTTTGAATGAGTTTTTGAATGGTTCGCGAGGTCATTCCTCCGCGTCGCATCCCCTCGGTCATGCTATAGAAAGGTTGTAGCGGGGTGGGGTGGGTGTCGGCTTCTTCGGCTTTTTCTATTTCGGGGTGTGGTATAGAAAACCGATGGCCGAAGCGTCCTGGCTTGCCGAGTATAAGGTAGGGCGTGTTTACCTTGTATGTGCGCTCCACATATGTAAGCCCCTTGAACCAAATGAGTTCTACTACGCCGGTGCCATCGGAGAAGAAGGCTTTGATATGCTTTTTTGTACCCGTGCCGCTCTTTTCAAAGTCTAAAATTTGTCCGCGCAGCTGCACCAACGGCATATCGTCGTGCAGGTCTTTTACTTGGTGAACACGGCTTCGGTCAATATATTTATATGGGAAGTAGTAGAGTAGGTCGCCGAGGGTGTGTACGTTTATTTCCTTCCCCAGCATACGTGCTCGCGCTGGGCCAACGCCTTTAAGGTATTGTATGTCAAGCGAAAGAATATCTACCGACATAGGAACACTGTTAAATCCCACGGTTTAGTTTGACGTTGGCGGGCCTTTAAGCCTTTTGTCATCTTTCTGGCTCTTTTTGTTCAGAAATCTGACAAAGCGTATCAATAGGACACCCCTTAAACGACGTCGGACTTATTGTTGCCACGGTGTAACAAAGCAAATTCGTTGTGTGTGGGTGGGTGAAAAGCCTCCTTGTTTTGTTCTTTATTGGAAGAGCATTCCTTGCGTTACTTGGTTTACCACGTCTTCGTTCACAAAACGTCGTGCGATGGCTGCTGCGAACTGGAAGGTGAAGGCCGGCCCGCGTGCGGTGATGATGTTTCCATCTTCCACTACGTTTTGTTCTTTACACACGTTTGCGCCGTGTAACCACGTTTCAAAGCCTGGATAGCAAGTGGCATTGCGTCCGTTGAGTATGCCGCAATGCCCTAATACCATCGGTGCGGCACAGATGGCGGCCACGAGTTTGTTTGTATCAAAAAGCGTGCGTACGGAGCGTTCCACGGTGTTGTTCTTGCGTAAGTTTTCAGCCCCGGGCATACCGCCGGGAAGGATGATGCCGTCGCTGTTTCCTATGTTGCTGTGGCGCAAGAGGCAGTCGGCCATAACGGGAATTTGGTGTGTGCCGGTGACCATTCGTCGTCCGGTGATAGAACCCATTAGTACGTTGAGTCCACACCGACGCAGGAAATCTACTGTGCCGAGGGCTTCCACTTCTTCAAAACCATTGGCTAAAAGGAGATAGAGCATAGTAGGAGGTGTTTAGGTTTGGTGTTCTATGAATTAGTTGTTGTAGAGTCGTGCTACGAGAGGCATTGGCGATAACGGCGTATCGTTTCTTTCAGTCCGAGATAGAGTGCGTCGCAAATTAGGGCGTGTCCGATGCTCACCTCATCGAGGAACGGTATTTCCTGCGCAAAGAAAGCAAGGTTTTGCAGGCTGAGGTCGTGTCCGGCGTTAAGGCCGAGGCCGAGTGCTTTGCAGTAGTTTGCTGTTTCCACAAAGGGTGCGATGGCGTTGGCGGGCGACAGGGGGTAGGCTGCGGCGTAGGGCTCGGTGTAGAGTTCTACGCGGTCGGTACCTGTTTGGGCTGCATATTCGGCCATCTCGGTAGTGGCATCAATAAAGATGCTGGTGCGTATGCCTGATTGGTGGAAGCGGCAGACGATGTCGGTGAGTTGCGAAAGGTTCTGCTTTGTGTTCCATCCGTGGTTGCTGGTGAGTTGTTGGGGGGTGTCGGGTACAAGTGTCACTTGGTCGGGGCGTACCTCCTCTATCAGTTGGCAGAAGTCGTTGGAGGGAAAACCTTCAATATTGAACTCGGTGCTGAGGCGCGGGGCGAGTTCCACAACATCGCTGCGACGAATATGGCGCTCGTCGGGGCGTGGGTGGACGGTGATACCTTGTGCGCCGAAACGTTCTATGTCGAGTGCAGCGGCCAAGAGGTCGGGGTTGTTACCTCCGCGTGCGTTGCGCAGGGTGGCGATTTTGTTTATGTTTACGCTGAGACGTGTCATGCTTTTTACTGGATTTGCGGCAAAGGTACGCTTTTTCTAAAAATAGGGGATATAGGTTAAGAAGATTATGCCTGCAACGTAAACTCCTTCCGTCTTATAGCCGCTGCAAATAAAGGTTTTTCTATGGCTTCATCACCACTCCGCGTCCGCGTCGTCCGTCCATCTTTATGACGCAGGGGTCTTTGAGCCTCACCACACGCACGTGTGGCGTTTCTTCCTCAGCAGGTAGTGCGTTGAGCAACGCCTCGTCGAAACAGCCGTCGCCGCGAAAGGGGTTGATGGTAAAATAGCCTACGCCGAAGCTGGTGAGGTTTTGGAAAAAGTGTGTGCCCTGGCTGGGATCTACCTGATAGCCTTTCAGTCCCTGTTCCACAATGACGCGTGCTCCGCAGATGTGCGACCACTTCACAGGGATGCCGAGCCACGGATCGCTGCTCCCCCAGCGTCCTGGCCCCACGAGTACATAGCCACGTTCCTCTCTTAACAAACGGTCGTTGATGGCGGCTATTTCTGTGGCTATCTGCGGATTGTTGGCTGCATCGAAGGCATCGCTCTTCACATATACCAGGGTGTTTACGTCGGCAACGATACCATTTCCTAAGACGCTGTGGCTGGAGATAATCGTGTCGGTATCGGGAATGAGGCTGAGATCTTCTTCCACACGTTGTTTGCTGTCCACAATGGGGCGTATCTGCAAGAGGTAGAAGTCTGCCACCTGTCCATCTGGGCGTATGTTCATAGCAAACTCTATTTCGACGGGTCGTCCCATCTCTTTTTGTCCTATCTCTAAGAGCTTACTCACCGTGTTGGCCAGAGGGAATGCGTCGTGCTGCAGGATGTTTGCAAACGTCACCACTTTTCGCCCGCGTCCGGCCACACCTTCCCAGAGCATATCACTGTCGGGGTCGTAGGTGGAGAAGATGTATTTTAGCGTCTTGTCGGTGGCGGGTTGAGGTTGTGTGGGGACGGCATCGCGTACTGCTACGGAGCGTAAGTTATAGCCGTCGTCTCGTCCGGGTTCTACGCCGCTTTGTGTCAGGTCTAAGGCGCAGAAGCGACGTTGTGTCTCGCGCAGTGCCATATCGGTGCTACTGAGTTGAAGCACGTGGCGTGGGTGGGCGGGCGAGAATTTCAGTGTCACGCCGCCGTCCACGATGTATTTTCCCAGCCCCAGGGCTACGGAGGCCACGCCGTCCTCGGCTTTCTCTTGGCCTATGGGGTAAAAATTCAGCGAGCGCGCCACGCCCGAGAGGGTGGGGTAGAAGAGCGTGTCGTGCGCCGTGCCTACCACCTCCTGCAACACCACGGCCATCTTTTCTTGGTCGATGACATTTTGTGTGGCTTGCATATATGCCTTGCTGTCGTGGTAGAACACACTGGCATAAACGGCTTTCACGGCCTTGCAAAGAGCCTCGAGTGCCACTTCCTTGTCGTTACCCACAGGCACCATATACGTGGCGTAAACACCTGCGAACGGCTGATAGTGGGCATCTTCGAGTACACTGCTGGAGCGCACGGCTACGGGATGGCTCACGAATTGCAGGTAGGAGCGCAGGTCGCTCACAAGCATGTCGGGTAGTGGCACGGCTTCAAAAGCACTGAGCAACTCCTCGTCGGAGGCATCGGAGAGGGCGATGTCATATAGTGCGCCTTGCTCCATAAAGGTGTCGAAATGGTCGGTGCATATCACTACGGTTTTGGGTATGCGCACGGTCATGTTGTCCGTCTCTAAGCGCGGGTAGCGCCGCAGCATCTGTGCTATGAAAGCCAGGCCGCGTCCCTTGCCGCCGAGCGAGCCGCGTCCCATTCGAGCAAAATGGCTGTACTCATCAAACATATCCTGACGGTAGTTGGCCAGAACGCCCTCGTTCTTTAGTCGCCGATAGTTCATTATTAAGTCGAATACCAATTGGCGTGCCTCGTTCATGTCTTGATATTCATCTACGTCCACGTGTTTGAGTATCACGGCCGGCGGGAACATAGCGCGCGAAAAGAAGAAGCGCGAGAAATGGTTGTGGCGCAGATGGTAGCGCATAGCATCATCGGGGATGGAAAAGACGTTGTGCTGTAGGTCCTTGAGTGTTTTGAGGTGCATCAACTCCTGCCCGGTGGCGGGGTCGGTGACGATAAAGTCGCCGAAACCGAAGCCGCGCCTCACGGCACGCCGGAGGTCTTGAGGATAGGCCTTGCTGTTTTTGCTGATAAAGTCGGCATCAAGGTCGGCAGCCAAGGCGCGTGTGCGCTCTTCGTTGCTTTCAAAGATGATGGGCAGGAAGCGGTCGGTTCGGCGTATGTATTGTCCCAACTTATAGCCCGCTTCGGGATCTTTGCGCCCACCCATACCAAAACTCATATCGCTCACTACACCAAGAATGCGGTCTTTATAGAGCTCATAGAGTGCCACGGCTTCCTCGTAGCTGCGTGCGAGCATCACCTTGGGGCGTCCGCGCATACGCATCGTTTTGAGCTGCTCGTTGAGGGCTTCACCGGCGAAAAACTGGCTCTGCTCAAGCACATAACGGAATAGATGGGTGAGCGCACTGCTGTAGAAACGCACACTGTCCTCTACCAAGAGAATTATCTGCACCCCCACGCTGGCGCAGTCGTGAGGCGCGTTCCATTTATCCTCTATGAGCTTGACAATAGCTACCAGGAGTTGTGGGTCGCCCAGCCACGAAAAAACGTAGTCAATGCCTGTGAGGGTGTCTTGTTGGATGCGTCGTGTCACTTCGCGACTAAAGGGTGTAAGTACCACGATAGGAATGGCGGGGTGTTTGGCTTTGAGTTCTTTGGCATCGTCGAAGATGTCTTTCTTGTCCATATTGGGCAGCACAATGATGAGCTCAAAGTTTCGTTCGCCGAGTAGTTCCAGGGCTTCGTGCTTGGTGGTTACCTGTGTGAAACGCGGGGGATAGCGTAGCCCGAGGTGGGTGTACTCGTTAAATATCTCTTCGTCCACACGTCCGTCGTCTTCAAGCATAAAGGCATCGTACTTTGAGGAGAAAAGCATAATGTTATAGATGCGGCGGTTCATCAGGTCGGCAAACGGCGTGTCCTGCATTGCCACATCCTTGAGGCGGGGTATCTGGCTCATTTTCTGAATTAGGAAATCGGTGGTGCTTATATATATACGGAGTAGCTCCGTGCGCGCAAAAGTAGCAAATTTGCCACGCACAGCACTCTTTGCCTCCCACAAAACACACACCAGCCTATACCCAAGCCCGAAAGAAAGGCTCTGAAAGCAGCATAAAGTGTCGTTTTTGCTCAGAAAGCGCAAGATATGTGCAAAAAATTAACAAAGACGTTTGCAAGATTGTGTTTTATCACTACTTTTGCACACGAGAAGCAAAAATGAGCATTTTTTAGCTGCAACTTATGATAGATATAGCCTTAAAAGCGTCGCACGAACTCACGGACGACGCACAATTTGAGCACAAGGTAGGCGAGCTGGACTTTATCGGTTTGATAGAAGACAGCATTGTTCGCCACTGGAACAAAGACGCTTTCACTGACTATCAAGGTGAGACGTTCCAGTATAAAGACGTAGCTCGCAAGATAGAGAAACTCCATATCCTTTTTGAAAATGCCGGCTTAGAACCTGGCGACAAGGTAGCCCTCTGCGGACGCAACTGCTCGCATTGGGCTGTAGCTTATCTCGCCGTGCTGACCTACGGTGCTGTGGCCGTGCCTATCCTCCATGAGTTTAAGGCCAAACAGGTACACGACATTGTGAACCATAGCGATGCGCGCATCCTTTTTGTGGGCGACCAAATGGTAAAAGAAATCGTGCCCGATGAAATGCCTAAACTTGAAGGTATCATTCAGATATGGGACTTCCAGCTCCACGTCTGTCGCTCCGAGCGTCTCTTTGATGCCCGCGAGCGTCTTAACGCACTCTACGGGCTGAAGTATCCCAAGTATTTCCGCACGCAACACGTACACTATAAACGTCAGAACGGAGAAACCCTCGCCCTAATCAACTATACCAGCGGCACCACCAGCCGTTCAAAAGGCGTGCTTGTGCCTTTTAGAGCCTTGTGGAGCAACTACCAGTTTGCCTGCGAGGTGTTCAATCAAGGCTTCCCCGAAGGCGAAGGCCGTGTGGTGAGCATCCTGCCCTTGGCACATATGTATGGTATGTCTTTTGAGTTCCTCTACGAATTCTTCCGTGGCGGACATATCTTTTTCCTTACCCGTGTACCCTCGCCAAAAATCATCTTCAAAGCCTTCGGCGAGGTAAAGCCAAATGTCGTAATTAGCGTGCCGCTCATCATAGAGAAAGTAATCAAAAAAATGGTGTGGCCAAAGCTTGAAGCACCCTCAATGAAGTTGCTCCTGCGCCTGCCGTTTATCCAACAAAAAATCCTCGACCGCATCCGTACAGAACTTTATGCTGCGTTTGGTGGAGAGTTCTACGAAGTAATTGTAGGTGGAGCCGCGTTCAACAGCGAGATAGAGGAGTTCTTGCATCGCACAGGCTTCCCCTTCACCGTGGGTTACGGTGCTACGGAGTGCGCACCGATTATATGCTATGCCGACTGGAAAGACTTCGTGCCTGGCTCGTGCGGCAAGGTAGCCCCGCGTATGGAACTGCGTATTGATAGCCCCGCCCCGCAGAACGTGGTAGGCGAGATACTCGTGCGCGGTATGAACGTGATGCTCGGCTACTACAAAAACGAAGAAGCCACCCGCGCCACACTCGATACCGAAGGCTGGTACCACACCGGCGACCTCGGCGTGATTGACGAAGACGGGAATGTGTTTATTCGTGGACGCAGCAAGAATATGCTTCTCGGAGCCAACGGCACAAACATCTATCCCGAGGAAATAGAGGACAAGCTCAATACGCTGCCCTATGTAGCCGAGAGCATCGTGATACAAAAAGGCGAGAAGCTCTATGCCCTTATCCACCCCGACTACGATGAGGCACAGCGCGACGGTTTAGACCAAGCTACAGTGGCAGAACAGATGGAGCACAACCGCCAAGAGCTCAACAACCTCGTACCCTCCTACCAAAAGATTGCTGGCATACGCATCTACGAGCACGAATTTGAGAAAACGCCGAAGCGCAGCATCAAGCGTTTCCTTTATATCAACGAAGATGTCTGACCGTCAGCCACAACTCCCCGAAGAAACACCGCAGACACACAGCCTCGTCAGCCCACCAGCCCCCGTGGAGTGTATGACACTTCGCACCGAGGGCTTAGTGAAGCGTTATGGCAAGCGCACGGTGGTGAACAACGTGTCGTTCGATGTGAAGCAAGGCGAGATTGTAGGCCTGCTCGGGCCGAACGGTGCCGGCAAGACCACGTCGTTCTATATGACCACCGGCCTTATCGTACCCAATGCCGGACATATCTACCTTAACGACAAGGATATCACCGACTATCCCGTTTACAAGCGTGCACAAGCCGGCATAGGCTATCTGGCGCAGGAGGCCAGCGTGTTTCGCAAGATGAGCGTGGAGGACAATATCATGTCGGTTCTTGAAATGACGGGCAAGCCAAAGGACTACCGCCGCGACAAATTGGAGAGTCTCATCAAAGAGTTCAGACTTGAGAAAGTGCGCAAAAACACCGGCGACCGCCTTTCGGGAGGAGAACGACGACGCACCGAGATAGCCCGTTGCCTGGCCATCGACCCTAAGTTTATAATGCTTGACGAGCCTTTTGCAGGCGTTGACCCTATTGCCGTGGAGGACATCCAATACATCGTTTGGAAACTCAAAGACCGCAATATCGGCATCCTTATCACCGACCACAACGTAGAAGAAACACTCTGTATCACCGAGCGCGCGTATCTGCTTTTTGAGGGACGTATCCTCTTCCACGGCACACCCGAAGAGTTGGCTACCAACCAGACCGTGCGCGATAAGTATCTCACCAATAGTTTTACATTGCGTAAAAAAGATTTCCAATTGATGGGCCAGCAAAAAGACATCTTTGAGTAGCCGCATACAACAATTATACTTCTCACACATATAAATATATAGGTTATGAAGAGATTATTCGTTTTTCTTTCAATTTCAATGGTAGTTGTTCTGCTTACATCTTGTGAGTCAAGAAATTCCCATACATCTCTAAACGAGGAAAGGAAAAATCCGCTTGTTGAGTATCTACAGCAGTACAAAGGAAAGGATTACAATGTTGGCAACTCCATCCAGCGTGACGAACTCTGGCAGGAGCGCGAGGATGGCCTTGTGGTACTACAAGACAGCGTAGGCGTGTTCAACAACCTTAAGGGACATATCAATAACATTACCGCACGCGATGTACGAGATTCAAAAGTCGTTGAATTTTGGGTTGAGATTAAGCCAGAAAATTATTTCGAGATAACACTTGAATGTAGCCACATCGTTCACAAAGACAGCCTTGAAAGTGACAGCCTCTACCAGATTGTTAAGGGCTTATCCAATTATAGCACCGTTTATGTTGATGGAGCAATTGCGGTCACTTCCAAATGCAAAGCCGCTAACGCTTCATGGGGCGACAAAGATTTACAGTTCAGCTATCCCCATTATAAGTTCAATGTCGTTGCCTTGTCAACTTCTCCACTACCTAAGGTTAGTGACAACGTGCAAAACGCTATCGTGATTTGGCGCAGGAGTTTCGAAGGGATTTTGAAGAATGGCAAGTCGGCAGAGACGGACGAAAACATTGCTTCATTCAAGAACGCGACTGAGAACCTGACACCTGAAGAAGATGCATACATAGGAAAATACGTGCATGCTTGTTCGCTTGATTTGTTTAGAGACTAATTTATTAAAATCTATAGGTTATGAAGAGATTATTCGTTTTATCAATTTCAATGGCGGCTGCTTCGAGCAGCTTTGCCTATTATGGTTACTATTCCTCGCCAAGTTTTGAATTGCCTGGATGGCTTACGTTTATGGGCATTATTATGATTGTATGGGGAATCCTTCAGATTATCCTATTCTTCAAGATTTGGGGCATGACTAATGACGTGCAGGCTTTAAAGAAAACCCTTTCCTGCGAGACAACGTTTGAAACAAAGGGACAAATGGCCAGATACATAAGAAAGAATCTCGTGCTGGGTAATATGGATAATGTCAAACGTATATTGCTGCAGAACTTTATCGACAACGTGGAGCAAGGCTACGTTAAATTGAACCCATATGGCTATGTCAAAGACGAAAATGGTAACGAAAAATGGACGAGCTTAAAAGAACAGAATCAGAAAGAGTCCATTCGGCCTTACGTGGAGAACCTACAGAAGCAGTTCGAAAAGATTGGGGAGGAATTGCCTATTTATATCCAGCGAATGGAATGCTACGGTGACTACTATAAAATGTTTGTGAAAGAAGATTTGACCGTTGAAGTCAAAAAGGAAACAGAAGATAAAAAAGATTAAGCTATCATACGAGCCACCAAGGGGATTGTTTAGGGTCACCTCATTTCGCCATTGAGAATAATCTTGGTAGTGATTCCACCAAGATAATTCACATTGACAGATGCTTTGTGAAAGAAAAAGGAGGGTGCGTCCCATATAATAGCCAGTAAGGGCAAAAGCTTTGCCTGCAAGGTTATGTTTTTTATGCCATTGCAGGGCATTGCAGGCGAGCCGCCTGCGCTTCCAGGAGGCTGCGCTCCCATACCTTTCTAAGGCGAGGGGCATACTTCTTGAGAAAGCATCCGCAACGCCTGTTTTGTCGGCCTTGCGGACGGAGGTTTGATGCGTTTGCACGTTTCAGCGGACGGCAATAATAAAAAAAAGAAATGCTCTGTGCTTGTCGTACGCTAAAAAAAGACTATTTTTGCTCCGTTATATCAAAAAGGAAAAGCACACCTCATTGCTGCCTTACCCACACTCCCTATTTTTTATATGGTAAAGAAAATTCTGTCCGCCTTCCTGCTTTGTTTCTTTGTAGCCACAGCTTTTGCACAAGAGCAACTGCAACTCAGCGATGTACTTAACTATGCTTACTATCCCCAATACATCTATGGCGTAACACCGATGAAAGACGGTGAGAGTTTTACGCAGCTTTCAGACGACGGCACGAAAATCATTCGTCGCTCTTTCCGTACCGGTCTGCAAACGGGCGTGCTTTTTGACTGTGCCGTACAGGGTAGTGGCGCACGTCTGCGCAACATCAGCGGCTATATCCTCTCGCCCGACGAGCAAACCGTGCTTGTAGAAACCAAGCGCAAAAACATATATCGCCATTCCTACACCGCTGAGTTCTACGTGTGTAACCTGCAAAACGGGCGCGTGCAGCCCCTTTCCACCCACGGCCCGCAGCAACAGCCCCTTTTCTCGCCCGACGGCACGATGGTGGCTTTTGTGCGCGACGGCAACCTCTTTATCTCCAAGCTCCTCTTCGACGGCGCAGAGGTGCAAGTGACCGAGGACGGAAAGTTCAATGAAATCATCAACGGCCTGCCCGACTGGGTGAACGAGGAGGAGTTCACCACCGCTCGCAGCTTTGATTTCAGTGCCGACTCTAAGATGCTGGCTTGGGTGCGCTACGACGAGAGCCACGTGCCAATATACCATTTGCAGATGTTCAAGGGCAAGAGTCCCGAACTGCAGAGCAACGATGAATACCCCGGCAGTTACGACTACAAATATCCAGTAGCGGGAGCCGACAATAGCCGTGTCTGTGTGAAGACCTACGACATCGCCTCCCACGCCGTGCGTCTGATGGACGTACCCTTAGACAGCGACACCTATATCCCGCGCATCCAGTTTACAGCCGATGCCAACAAACTCGCCGTCGTGACGCTCAACCGCTTGCAAAACCGTATGGACATCTATATGGTAAACCCGCGTAGCACAGTAAGCACGCTTGCCGTGCGTGAGATAAGCGACAAATATGTTTCCGAGCGCGCCTATATGAGCCTGCAATTCGTGGACGACAAGATGCTCTTCCTTTCCGCGCGCAATGGTTATAACCACGTGTATATCTATTCGCTTAGTGGCGAACTGCTGCGTCAGGCCACGCAGGGCAACTTCGATGTCGTAGAACTCTATGGCTACAACCCCCAGACCGACCGTGTTTACTATTGTGCCCGTGCTAACAGCCCCCTGCGAAAGGAAGTGTATAGTGTAGATAAGAAAGGCAACATTACACGCCTGACGCCTCAGGACGGTAGCAACGATGCTACTTTCTCCGCCGACTTCCGCTACTTCGTACATACCTATTCCAGTGCCACACAGCCGCCCGTTACTACACTCTGCGACCAGCAGGGCAAGCCCGTCACCACCCTTGAGGACAATGCCCGGTTGAAGCGGCAGGCCGACAATCTCTGTGGCACCAAAGAGTTCTTTACGTTCAATCTTTCCGATGGCACGTCTCTCAACGGCTGGATGATTAAGCCGCGTAACTTCGATGCCACGAGGCGTTATCCTGTAGTGATGTATCAATATAGCGGCCCCGGCTCGCAAGAAGTGAAAGACGAGTGGGGTATGGGTTTCTATCCCGGAGGCTTTGTGGAAAGCTGCTGGGCTCAGGACGGTATCATCGTGGCGTGCGTCGACGGGCGCGGCACCGGCGGGCGCGGCATAAACTTTGAGCAGTGTACCTACCTGACGCTCGGTCAGAAAGAGTGTGCCGACCAAGTGTCCGCCGCGCGCTACCTTGCCTCGCTGCCCTATATAGACAAAGACCGTATCGCCATTTGGGGCTGGAGCTTTGGCGGCTTCAACACCTTGATGTCAATGACCGAGGCACCGGTGTTTCGTTGCGGTGTGGCAGTCGCCGCGCCGACCAACTGGAAATACTACGACACCATTTATACCGAGCGTTATATGCAAACGCCACAGCGCAACGCCGCCGGCTATGGCGTGAACCCCATCTCACGTGCTGCATCACTCCACGGCGACCTACTACTCATCCACGGCACAGCCGACGACAACGTTCACGCGCGTAACTTTTATGAATTTAGCGAGGCATTGGTGCAGGCCGGCATACCCTTCCGCCAACAGCTCTACACCAATCGAAACCACAGCATCTACGGCGGACGAACGCGACAGCATCTCTTCCAGACCATCACCGACTTCTGGCGCGAAAAACTCCTCGGTAAATAAGCAGCAAAGCAAGATACTAAAGTCATAAACCAAATAATACCTATGAAGAACATTGTAGACAAATTTGCCATTAAAGGCACCGTGACAGAAGTGAAGCCGCTCGGCAACGGCCTTATCAACACTACCTACAAAGCCACTACCGCCGAGGCCGACTGCCCCGACTACGTGCTGCAGAGCGTGAACCACGCCGTGTTTCCCGACCTTGATGTCTTGATGGGCAACATCGTGGCGGTCACCGGCCATATCCGCAAGAAGCTTGAGGCACGTGGCACTGCCGACATCAACCGCAAGGTGCTGGAGTTTGTGCCGCTAAAAGACGATGCCGAGAAGTACTACTACTTCGACGGCGAGAAGTATTGGCGCATTATGGTGTTTATCCCCGACACCAAGAGCCTTAGTGAGGTGACACCCGAGAGTGCCGCCGTAGTGGGTGAAACCTTCGGCGATTTTCAGGCTATGCTTGCCGATATCCCCGCTCAACTCGGCGAAACCATCAAGGACTTCCACAACATAGAGTTCCGCTTGCAGCAACTCAAAGATGCTGTGGCAGCCAACCCTAAAGGCCGTGTGGCCGAGGTGCAGGACCTGCTCGGCGAGATAGACAAACGCGCCGACGTGATGGCAAAGAGCGAACGCCTCTACCGCGAGGGTAAACTGCCTAAGCGCATCTGCCACTGCGACACAAAGGTGGATAACATCCTCTTCGACCAAGACGGCTCCGTGCTGTGCGTCATCGACCTCGACACCGTGATGCCTTCGTTTATCTTCTCCGACTTCGGCGACTACCTGCGCAGTGCCGCCAACCCCGTGGCTGAGGACAGCCCCGAATACGACAAGGTGGACTTCCGTATGGACATTTTCAAAGCCTTCACCAAAGGCTACCTCAAGGCCGCCACGTTCCTTACGCCAATAGAAATAGAAAACCTGCCCTACGCAGCGTTGCTCTTCCCCTATATGCAGCTCGTGCGTTTCCTGGCCGACTATATCAACGGCGACACCTATTTCGGCATCAAATACCCCGAGCACAACCTCGTGCGTGCGCGCAACCAGTTTGCCCTGGTGCAGGCCGTGGAGCGTCGTACACCCGAAATGGAAGCTTTTATTCAGGAAGTACTCGGCTAAGTCCGTACAAACTATTTTTCAAGAGAAAAGGGAATGTCCACACGGGCTTCCCTTTTTGTTTATACCCCTACGAGGAGGTCGGATATCACATCGTCTGACACAAAGATGCCTCTCTCGGTGAGTCTTATATGCTCCTCCCTACGCTCCAAACGCCCCGCAGCGAGGTGGCTCTGGGCTTGGGCGCAAAGGGCTTCGCGCATTTCCTCGCCATATCGTTGTTCGAACGCTTGTAAGTCGAGGCCGTGGCGCGTGCGTAGGCTAAGGAATATCATTTCGTTCATCCGCTCCGAGGTGGTTAGTCTTTCCGTTTGTACAGGAGCCATGCCGCCCCGACGAATGTAGGCTTTAATATCACACGTGTTAGCACGGCGCGTCCGCCCGTCGTAGGAGTGCGCTCCGGCTCCGAGGCCAATGTAAGGCGTGCCGTCCCAGTAGCCACTGTTGTGGCGACTGTGGTGGCCGGGGCGAGCAAAGTTTGAGATCTCATAGTGTTCAAACCCCGCCGCTTTGGTTTTCTCCACCAATAGTCGGTATTGGGCTTCACACTCTTCGTCGGAGGGTAGGAGTGCCTCGCCGTGCTCCACCATCGTAGCCATCGCCGTGCCGTCTTCCAGTGTTAGGCAATAGGCAGAAAGGTGTTCCACCGGGAGCGAAAGCCCCCTTGTGAGTGTAGCCTCCCATTGCGTAATGTCCAGCGAGGGCAGTCCGTACATCAAATCTATGCTGATGTGTCGCATCCCTGCTTCGTATGCGTTCTCAACCGCCCGGCAAGCCTTCCCGGCGGTGTGGCGACGATGGAGCCATCGCAGCACGTCATCGTTGAGCGACTGTATGCCGATGCTCAACCGGTTAAAACCCATCTGTAGCCAATTTCGCACGCGCTCCCTCGTAATGTCGTCGGGGTTGGCTTCGAGAGTGATTTCGGCGTTTGGACTTATGGTAAAGTATTGCCGCACACCGTTTACGATATGTTCCAACAAATCATCAGGAAGCACGGACGGCGTGCCGCCACCAAGATATATTGTGGCAATCTCCTTGCCGCGTGCTTCACCGCTTCGCGCCTGCAGTTCGTGGGTCAGGGCTTTTGTGTACGCTTGCTGCACGTCAACGCCCCACGTGCTGCTACAAAAATCGCAGTATATGCAACGGCTCGCACAAAACGGTATATGAACATAAAGGCCAGCCATGAGGCGATGCAGCGAAGAGATGACGCAAGGTTAAGAAGCCGCCAATGTAAAACCAAACCGTGGAAAGAACGCACCTACAATTTATTTTGCTCATCGGGGAACACCACGCGAGCCTTGTGTGCCTTGGCTTCGTCGGGTGTGAGCAGGGCGTAGCTCATAATGATTACCTCATCGCCCACTTGGAACTGACGTGCCGCAGCACCATTGAGGCATATTTGTCCGCTCCCCGCCTCGCCGCGTATCACATAGGTTTCAATGCGTGCACCGTTGCAGTTATTTGTTACGTGTACATGCTCGCCATCGTAAAGCCCCACAGCATCCATCAGTGCGCCGTCTATTGTGATGCTACCCATATAATGCAGATTGGCTTCGGTGACGGTGGCGCAGTGTATCTTAGATTTGAGAATACTTAGTAGCATAGTTTATTTGTATCGTATGTTGTCAATCAACCTTACAGGCCTTTCGCCGCAATAGACGGTGATGCAGCCGACAATGCTATGGCTCTGCGTCCAGCGGCTGACGGGTTGAAGCGTGTCGCCATCCACAATCTGGAAATACTCTGTACGCAAGCCGTCTGTAGCATCGAGCGTAGCAACCACGCGGTCGTGCACCTCTGCCACACTTAGTGTCTTAGCCCATAGGGTGCTCTCGACGAGTGTCCGCGCGATGGTTGTTGCCGTCTCGCGCTCCTGCGGTGTCAGCAGTTGGTTGCGGCTGCTCAGTGCCAGCCCGCTCGGCTCGCGCACGATGGGACACGCTATTATCTCCACCGGGAGGCGCAGGTCGGCGGTCATCGCCCTTACCACGGCGATTTGCTGAAAATCCTTCTCGCCGAAATAGGCACGTTGCGGCTCCACGAAGTAGAAAAGTTTGCTTACCACCTGACACACACCGTTGAAATGGCCCGGGCGTTTCGCGCCTTCCATCACCGTGTCGATGGGTGGGTAGCTAAACCTTCGCTCGTCGGGCTCGGGATACACCTCCTCCACTGTTGGGGCGAACACGATGTGGGCACCGATGTCGCTAAGTAGGCGGCAGTCGGCATCAAGGTCGCGGGGGTAGGACAATAGGTCGTTCTTGTCGTTAAATTGTGTGGGATTAACAAATACGCTTACCACGCAGACATCATTTTCTGCTACACAGCGGCGAACCAGCGAGGCGTGTCCCTCGTGCAGCGCACCCATCGTGGGCACTAATCCGATAAGTTTGCCCCCGTCCCGCGCAGAAGCGAGAGAAGCGCGCAAATCGCTGACGGTATTTACAATAATCATCTTTAACAAAGTTGGTTCTTCCCGGCACGGTATTCACCGGCCGTTTTCCACCTACTTAACCTGAATTTCGCACAAAAGTACAATTTATCAAAAGAATGCACCTATATAGTGCGCAAATTGATATTTTTTTGCCGCGTTTTGTTCGTTTTTGCTATATATTATTGTCAGTTTTTTCAAAAGTCGTTATATTTGCAGCGTTAAAGAAATGGGTATTCCCTCACACAAATGGATTTTCAATGAAAGCGAAGAAAGTATTATTTATTAGCCAAGAAATGTTGCCTTACACCGATGCAACACAAATGGCATACATCAACCGCAATCTGCCGCAGGCTATTCAGACCGAGGGATGCGAGACGCGCATTTTTATGCCGCGATGGGGAGTGATAAACGAGCGTCGAAACCAGCTTCACGAAGTAATACGTCTTTCAGGCATCAACATCATCATCAACGAGTCCGACCACCCGCTTGTCATCAAGGTGGCCAGCGTGCCGCAGTCGCGTATGCAAGTGTACTTCATCGATAACGACGATTTCTTCAAGGGACGCGGCTTGCTCACCGATGAGCAGGGCGCGGAATACCCCGACAACTTGCAGCGTGCCGTGTTTTTTGCACGTGGCGTGATAGAAACAGTGAACAAACTCTTCTGGGTGCCCGACCTCATCGTGTGCCAAGGCTGGGCGGCGAGCCTTGCCCCCGTGCTGATGAAGACCGCCTATCGCGACGAGCCGGCGTATATGCGCTCTAAGGTGGTGTTCCAACTCGATGCCGTGCGCCCCAAACTGCCGCCACAGGCCGACTTTGAGGCATGCTTAGCCCATCGCGGTTTGGACTTCGACGAGATACGCGACCGCGGTGTAGATCTCAGCTCACCCGATGCGCCCATACGCCTCGCACTCTCCTACAGCGACGCTGTGGTACAGGCCGTCGGCGGAGCGATGACCGACCTCGTCGCAGAGGCCGAACAAGCCGGCAAGCCCGTTCTGCGTATTAAAGACATCAAAAAGCTGCGCGAAACGTACACAACTTTCTTTGATAAAATCCTTTGACGCATCAGTTTTGTCAAAAGTCGCTATATTTGCAGCGCGTTTGCCCAAGAGCGGCTACGCGTTGCTTTTTTGTACACACCTTGATATGAAGAAACTTCTCTCCGCCGCAGCATTCCTGCTCCTCGCCCTTTCCGCCTGCGACGACACTACCGACAGTGCAGGCTTTGAAGTGATGCCGCAAGGCGACAATGTCACCACAAGCACCGCCATATTCAGCGTTCCCACACAGAGCGCCCCCACGGGTAGCATCTACGTCAACACCTCGCGTTGCTACTTGGGTTGTGTTGTCAATCCCGCCCTCGGCACACGTACACGCAGCAGCTTCCTGGCACAGTTTCGCCCGATAGAAGACTACGCACAGCCCGAGGCCGCCGACGTAGTCAGCGACGACGACGGGCTGCCAGTCTGCGACTCGTGCCAGCTGCGTATGTACTTCACCACCTACTTCGGCGACTCGCTCGCACCCATTAACGTGCGTATCAGAGAACTCAGCCGAACAAATATAATGGAGGAAGGCACTACCTACTACAGCGACATCAACCCCGCCGACTACCTCGACGAGACATCACGCCTCGACATACGCACCGCATATAGCATCGTCGACCCGGCAAATGCCAATAGCACCGTCTCCTCCAACTACTACCGTGTCGTAACCCTCCGCCTCCCCAGCGAATACGGCGCCGGCATACTGCGCGCGTACTACGACAATCCCAGTTACTTTACGTCGTCCTACAACTTCATTCACAACGTCTGTCCAGGCCTCTACGTAGAGCACACAGGCGGCGTGGGCAGTATGCTCAACGTAGAATTTAGCACGCTCGACGTTTATTACTCTTACCATTCCCTCACCACCGCCGGCAACGACACCACGCTCGTCGGAATGACCCGTTTGTCCGCCACCGAGGAGGTGTTGCAAAACACCGTTATCACCACCGACGTGTCCGACGACCTCCTCACAGCGGCCAACCCCTATACCGCCCTGGTGGCACCCGCCGGTGTCCACACCACCGCCGTTCTGCCCATCGACGATATCCTCGGCGGCGAGCACGCCACCGACTCCCTCAATAGCGCACAGCTTATTCTCAGCTGCTACAACCTCGACGGCGATGGCGCACTGCAAAACATCCTGCAACCGCCCACCACCATTCTGCTCCTACCCGTCGCCGACAGAACCACATTCTTCGAAAACGGCAAATTGCCCGATGAAGTATCGTCGTTTATGGCCACCTACGACAACGGAGCCTATAGCTTCAGCAACATAGCGCGCTTAGTGAAATACCTTCAAAACAAACGCGAGACGGGCGCCGGCATCGTCGATACCGACACCCCCGCCGAGCGCACCGACAAACTCGCCGCCTATGATGCCGCCCACCCCGAATGGAACAGCGTGGCCATCGTACCCGTCGATGCCGAATATACCACCGTCTCACAGTACTACTCTACCAATAAGGTGCTTACGCGTCTGCGCAGTGCCTTGAGCCTCAGCGCCGTTTTGCTTAGCGGCGGCACGGGCGACGGCGCACCGCTATTGCGCTGCGTATATAGCCACTTTGAGTAGCCGACGCCATTACCCCTCCCGCCGACCCGATGCAAATTTTACGCGCCAATATCATCTTTACGCCCGAGAGCACACGTTTCCAGGTGGTAGAAAGCGGATATATCGTAGTCGCCGGCGGTAAGGTGGAGGGCGTGTATCAAACCCTGCCCGAAGAATATCAGCACAGCCCCGTTACCGACCTCGGCAATAGCCTCCTCATCCCCGCGATGAACGATATGCACGTTCACGCCTCGCAAATACGCAACCAGGGCATTGCTATGGATCAGGAGCTTTTGCCGTGGCTGCAACACTACACCTTTCCCGAGGAGCAGAAATACGTCGACACGTCGTATGCCGAGCGTATGTATCGCCACTTTGTCCACACCCTGTGGCGACACGGCACAATGCGCGTAGTGGCTTTCGCCTCCGTACACCTGCACAGTACGCTCCTGCTGATGCGTCTCCTCGACGAGGCCGGGATGGCAGCGTATGTGGGAAAAGTGAATATGGACAGCCGTTGCCCCGACGACCTACAGGAAACACCCGGCGAGGCCCTCGCGGCACACGAAGAACTGATGCGCCAGTACGGCCACGACGCCTCACGCGTGCGCCCCATCGTTACCCCACGCTTCATACCATCCTGCACGCCCCAACTCCTGCACGCCTGCGGAGAAATGGCACGCCGCTACAACCTGCCCGTACAGTCGCATCTCTCGGAAAATCTTTCCGAGATAGCCCTCGTTCGCCAACTCGAGCCCGAGAGCCTTTGCTATGCCGATGCCTATCGCCGCTACGGACTGCTCGGACAAACACCTACCATTATGGCCCACTGCGTGTGGAGCAACGACGAAGAACTCGAACTGCTGCGACAGTGTGGCGTGATGGTGGCACATTGCCCCACGTCGAACTTTAACGTAGCCTCCGGCCTCGCACCCGTGCGCCGCATGCTCCAGAAAGGCATCAACGTGGCCCTTGGTAGCGACGTCAGCGCAGGACACGATTTTAGCCTCTTCCGTATGATGGTCTATGCCATTCAGGTAAGCAAAATGCACTATCAGCGCGACAAGACGTGCCGACCGCTCACCCTCGCCGAGGCATTCTGGATGGCCACAAAGTCAGCCGGACAATTCTTCGGCAACGTGGGCAGCTTCGAGCCGGGCTACGACTTCGATGCCTTAGTCATTGACGACAGCGAACTACTCATCGACAACAGCTACACACCGCTCCAACGTCTCGAGCGATTTGTCTATATAGGCGACGACCGTCACATCGCCGCGCGCTATTGCTGCGGACAAAGGCTGACAGAACCGCAACGCTGAAAAACATAAACCCACAACATAACATCCCCAAAGCCACCCGGAAAAATCGCCTCCGTAAAAATAAATCACCAAGTCCGAGCAATTTCCTACATAGTCCGAGCAATTTCCTACATAGTCCGAGCAATTTCCTACATAGTCCGACCAATTTCCTACATAGTCCGAGCAATTATTCAAATATAGCCTATATTCTAAAAAATATAGGCTATATTTTTATAAACATAAACTATATTTTTATAAGTATAGTCACACTTTGAATTCTTTCTCGGACTATGTAGAAAAAGGGTGGGGAAGAGCGAGGAATTCATCCCACATAGTCAATTCTTAACCGACATTTAATTCCGACAAAAATGCTTAAAAATCATTGCAAAACCCCTTATTTCCAAAACATAGCGGCTGAAAAACGGTTCTAATTCAGTTTTATTTCGTACTTTTGTGCGCTTTTCAGCGACACTATCCCGACCAATAGCAAAACTAATCCTAACATAATGGCTTTAGACGACAGAATTATCAACGTCAATATCGAGGAGGAAATGCGTTCTTCGTATATTGACTACTCTATGTCCGTAATAGTGGCACGCGCCTTGCCCGATGTGCGCGACGGCTTCAAGCCCGTTCATCGCCGCATACTCTACGGAATGGACCAAATCGGAAACACACACGACAAACCCACGAAAAAGAGTGCACGTATCGTCGGAGAGGTGCTCGGTAAGTACCACCCGCACGGCGATAGCAGTGTTTACGGCGCACTGGTGCGTATGGCGCAGGATTGGAATATGCGCTACACGCTCGTTGACGGACAAGGCAACTTCGGCTCTATGGATGGCGACAGTGCCGCAGCGATGCGTTACACCGAGGCACGCCTCTCGTTGCTCGGCGAAGCAATGATGCAAGACATTGAAAAGGAGACCGTCGATATGCAAAACAACTTCGACGACACACTCACCGAGCCCACCGTGATGCCGACGCGCATACCCAACCTGTTGGTCAACGGAGCCAGCGGCATAGCCGTCGGAATGGCCACCAACATACCCACCCACAACCTTTCAGAGGTTATTGACGGCTGCGTGGCGTATATCGACAATCCCGCGATTGACGTGGCCGGGCTGATGCAGTACGTCAAAGCCCCCGACTTCCCCACCGGGGCCTACATTATGGGTATGCAGGGTGTGCGCGATGCCTACGAGACGGGGCGCGGACGCATCGTCCTGAGAGCCAAGACCGAGATAGAAAACACCCCGACGCACGACAAAATCATTGTCACCGAGATACCCTACGGCGTAAACAAGGCCGAGCTAATCAAACACGTCGCCACCCTCGTGGGAGAAAAGAAGATCGACGGCATTTCCAACATCAACGACGAGAGCGACCGCGAGGGTTTGCGTATCGTGGTTGACGTGAAGCGCGATGCCAACTCCGGCGTGGTGCTCAACCGCCTCTTCAAGATGACAGCCCTGCAAACCAGTTTCAGCGTGAACTGCATAGCACTGGTACACGGTCGTCCCAAACTCCTGACGCTGCGCGACTGCATAGCCAACTTTGTGGAGCACCGCCATGAGGTTACCATACGACGCACAAAATACGACCTCCGAAAAGCACAGGAGCGCGCCCACATTCTCGACGCTCTGATCATCGCGAGCGACAACATCGACGAGGTGGTGCGCATCATACGCTCCTCGCGCACGCCCCAGGAAGCACAGGAACGCCTGATGGAGCGTTTCGGCTTCGACGAGGTGCAGGCCAAAGCCATCGTAGATATGCGCTTGGCGCAACTCACCGGGCTGCAACAGGAGAAACTACATCAGGAATACGAAGAGCTCGAGCAGAAGATAGCCTTCTACAACAGCATCCTCTCCGACGAGAACGTCTGCCGCCAAGTGATGAAAGACGACCTCTTAGAGGTGAAAGAAAAATACGGCGATGCGCGCCGCAGCGAGATAATGCTCAGTGCTGAAGAGTTCAACCCCGAAGATTTCTATGCCGACGACGAAGTGGTGATAACCCTTTCCCACCTCGGCTACATCAAGCGCACCCCGCTCTCCGAGTACCGTCAGCAGGCACGCGGCGGGATGGGCAGCCGTGGCAGCTCGTCGCGCGACGGCGATTTCATAGAACATCTCTACCACGCCACGATGCACAACACGATGCTCTTCTTCACGTCGCGCGGGCGTTGCTACTGGCTCAAGGTGTACGACATACCCGAGGGCAACAAGACCTCCAAGGGACGCGCCATACAAAACGTGCTGCAAATAGAACCCGGCGACAGCATCAGTGCCTGCTTGCAGATACGCAAGCTCTCCGACCCCGACTTCTGCCAGACGCACTACGTATGTTTCGCCACGAAGCTCGGGCTGGTGAAAAAGACGTGTCTAACCAACTACGCCCGTCCGCGCGCTAACGGCATTCGTGCCATCAACATACGACCCGACGACGAGGTGGTAAGTGTTATCCTAACCAACGGCGATAACGAACTCGTGCTGGCCAACCGCAATGGCCGCGCCATACGTTTCCACGAGAGCCAGGTACGCAATATGGGACGTGTGAGCACCGGCGTACGCGCTATGCGTCTTGACGACGACGGCGAGGACGCCATAGTAGGTATGATAGCCGTCAACCATCCCGAGCGCGAAACCATCCTTATCGTCAGCGAGCACGGCTACGGCAAGCGTAGCAGCGTGGAGGACTATCGCGTCACCCACCGTGGCGGCAAGGGCGTTATCACCCTCCGTGTCACCGAGCGCACGGGCAAGGTAGTGTCTATACGCGTGGTGATAGACGAGATAGACCTTATGATTATCAACAAGAGCGGCATAGCACTGCGTATGCACGTCGACGACATCCGTGTGTCGGGGCGCAACACACAGGGCGTGCGCGTCATCAACCTCGAAAAGCGCGGCGACAGTATCAGCAGCGTGTGTCCCGTCGGGCGTGAAGAAGAACCCGAGGAAGACACCGAATACGCTCCGTCCGCAGAACTCCCCGCCAGCGACACACCACAACCCGCCGACGGTAGTTTCCAAGAACCCACACTCTTCCCCGACGACGCTCAGGCGTAAGTAGCAAACAATGTAAATCCTAACCACTATGAAAAAGACACTCTCCCTGCTGGCACTGGCTTTCGTGACCCTTGCTGCCAGCGCACAAAACTCCGCGCTCTACAAAATCGACGAGCTAATAGAGAAAGGGCAACTCGGCGAGGCCGCCGCGCTGTGCGACCAAGCGTTGGAAAACCCCAAGACCACCAAGTTCCAGGAAATCTATAACAAAGCCGGCCAGGTGCAGATAATGAACTTCTCGCCCGAACTGATAAAGGCTTCGCAGAATATGCCGTTCGACACGCTCACGTTCTGCACCGGCGTTGATCGCGCCGTGGGCTACTACACCAAGAGCTTTCAGGCCACACAAGGCGTAGATGCCAAGGGCAAACCCGTGAAGTTTGATAAGAACGTGGCGCAAGACACGCAAAACCGCCTCCTCGCTATGGTCGATTTCTACAACTACAGCGCGATGTTCTGCTATGCCAATGGCAACAAAGACAAAGCCTTAGAGTATTTCCAGAAATACGTGGACTATCCGCAAAACCCCGCTTTCAGCGAGGCCGTTCGCGACTCCCTCTTGCAGGCGAACCACAGCAATTATGCACAGACGCGCTACAACCTCTGTATGCTCTATTACGAGGGAAAGAACTGGGCGGGTCTTTATGCTAACGCCCCCGCAGCATTGCAGGACCACTACAACAACCACGACATCTACGTGGCACTGGCAGGCGCATACCTCGCTCAGGGCGACAGCGCCAAGTGGGAACAGACACTTATTGATGCCGCTACCATCGAGGGCGAGGAAGGCTTCTTCAACGAGCTAATCGCTCATTACTCCGCCACACAACAGAAAGACAAAGCCGTGGCTATGGTCAACGACCTCGTGGCAAAATATCCCAACAATGCCAAGGCCTGGTTTATGAAAGGCTGTGTGGAGAGCGACATGCTCAACGACATCGAAGCCGCACGCACCTCGTATCGTAAGAGCATAGAACTCGACCCCACCTACACGCTTGCCTATATCAACATGGGTACAACGTTCTACAACGAGATAGCAGACCGCACCGACAACCACGAGTTCGACCACTTCAATCGCGGCTATTACAACAACGACACCAAAGACGCTTTTATGGCTGAGACACGCACCATTCAGGGCATCTATCAGCAGGCGTGCGACTACTTAGAGAAAGCGCGTGAGTCCGCCCCCGACCAGCCCGACCTCTGGGCGCGTCGCTTGCAACGTGTGTACAACCACATGCGTATTGTTTACGAAAACCTTGACAACAAAGACGCAGCCGACGAGTACCAGAAAAAGTACGACGAGATAGGCAAACTGCTCGAATAGTAACGCTGAAAGATACGTTGAAGTTTTTCAATGCGTAAGTTCTTGAGGCACACAACGGCACATACTTATGCATTGAAAAACTTTTGCAATTTGAACGCTCCACCCTTTACCCTTCCCCGATTTGCGAAGATATCTAACGCTCCTCCTTATGCTTTCCTGCCTCGCCGCAGCGGGGCAGAAACCGCTTTCCGCCAAGAAAGCCTATAAGCCCATACGCACCGCTCTCAAAGCCAAGAAGGGAGCGGATGCCTTGGCGACGGTCAACAAGCTACTTGCCGACACCGCCTATAACCGCGACCCCCGTCTCTATGCCTACGGCGTGGAGGCAGAGATGTTGATATGCGAGACATTCAACGAGAAACTCTATCTGAAACAGCAGATAGACACCGCGCAGTTCTTTTCCGCCCACTACGACCTCTGCCAGTTTGTCCTCCGCTGCGACACCGCCGAGCAACGACTCCTGCAAGCCAATAGCGCAGATACCTTAAATAGTAAAGGAGCGAGAGCCACGGTATATCGACATCAGCACCGCGCCATACTCCTGCGCTCCTATCCTAACCTCAGCGCGGCAGCACGTTTCCACTACGCCAAACGGCAGTATAAACTCGCACGGAAGTACTTCAACCTACGTTTCAACCTCCCGCTCCATCCCGCCTACGGCCCCGACAGCACGCTCGTGCAACAGAAAGGCTATTTTGACGACATCTACCTTGACTTCCGTTCTATGTACGAACTCGGAGAGTTTGGCGAGATGCCGCAGCGTGCCGACGTGTTGCTCTCCGACAGCGTACTCCACAACCAGGTATTGGATATGCTCATCACCGCCGCCCGAGGGCGTAGCGACACCGTGGCCTATTATGCCCTGGTGGAACAAGGTCTCTGCGAGCAGCCCAGCCGTTTAGACTACTTTGCCATATTAGCCAACCGCTACAGCGACAACGGCGACTATGAGGCGGCTATCGCCCTGGCCGACACACTCCTCTCGCGCGACCCGTTAAACCGCTATTACCTACAGTGCCGCGCCCTGTCGCTCTTTAAGTTGGGACGCTTAGACGAGAGCGTGATTGCCGCCGAACGCCTCATCGCCGTAGATACCACCGCTACCGAGGGCTATTATATCCTCGGGTATAACAGCGTCGACCAGGCCGAAAAAGTGGTACTCCCACGTCAGACACGCTCGCCTCTTTATACCTCGGCCAAGCAACGTCAGACAGAGTTCTACACCCAAGCGCGTGGCTATATGGAACGCTTCCGCACCTTAGCCCCCGAAGAGCATGAGCGATGGGCTCCGCTGCTCTATAAAATCTATCTCAACCTCAACCTCGGCAAAGAGTTTGAGGAGATACAACTGTTGCTCAACAGCCAATAAACACCTCGCCTCGTTGTTGTAGGCAAAAACCTAACGCGCTCTATGAACACCCTCAATAATCCATTCTTTACTCCACTCCCTACGCCCCACGCCACGTTTCCGTTCCACCAGATAACGCCCGTTTTTCTTGAGGAAGCCATAATGCGCGGTATGGAGGAACATCGCGAGGAGGTGGAGCGTATTGCAGAGAACACCGAGCCACCCACGTTTGAGAATACCATCGTAGCCTTAGAGCGTAGCGGACAGTTGCTGCAAGAGGCGGATACCGTGCTTGCCAATCTCTTTAGTGCCAATACGAACGAAGCCATTGATGAACTCTGCGAGCGTATGTCGCCCCTCGTGGCGCGCCATCACACCACCCTCGCGCTTGACCCGCGAGTGTTTCAGCGCGTCAAAGCCGTCTATGACGCACAACCGGTGCTCAACACCGAGGACGCGATGCTGCTGAAAGAAACCTACGAAGGCTATGTGCGTGCCGGCGCATTGCTCAACGACGAGCAGAAGTCGCGTCTCAGAGCCATCAACGAAGAGTTGGCCACGCTGACAATGCGTTTCTCGCAAAACCATCTCAAGGAAACGAACGCCTTTGAGATGCTTCTCGGTGCGGACGATTTGGACGGCCTGCCCGACGATGTAAAGACACGTGCCGCCGAGGCTGCGGCGAAGAAAGGTCGGACGGGCTGGTTGTTCACACTTCAGGCCCCGAGTTACGGCCCCTTTATGATGTACAGCGCGCGGCGCGACTTGCGAGAGCGTTTTTATATGGCCTATCAAACGCAGTGTACGCATAGCGGCGATACAAGCAACGTCGCCCTCGTCGTCCAACTGGTCAACCTACGTTTGGAGCGAGCCCAGTTGCTCGGCTATAAGAACCACGCCGCCTTTGCGCTCTCACGACGTATGGCCGCCACGCCGCAGGCGGTGTATGGCCTGCTTGACAGTTTGATAGCCGGTTACCACACCGCCGCCGCAAACGAACTCCATGCGCTGCAACAATACGCGCAGCAGACACTCGGCAGCGACTTTCAGCTACAGCCGTGGGACTATGCCTACTACAGCCGTGCGTTGAAGAAGGAACGCTATGACCTCGACCCCGAGATGTTGCGCCCGTATTTTGAACTCTCGCACGTGAAGCGCGGCGTATTCGGCTTAGCCGAGACGCTCTATGGCATCACACTCAAGCGTAACGCCGCCATACCCGTTTATCATCCCGACGTAGAAGCCTACGACGTGTTTGATAGCGACGGGAAATTCCTGGCAGTGTTTTACTACGACCCCTTCCCTCGCGAAGGCAAGCACAGCGGGGCTTGGATGACATCCTATCGCGAGCAATACACCGATGAGCGCGGCGACCACCGTCCCCAAGTGGCCGTAGTGACCAACTTCACTCCTCCCACAGCCGACAAACCCGCGTTGCTCACGCTCGGCGAGGTGGAAACCTTGCTCCACGAGTTCGGCCACGCCCTCCACGGCATCTGTGCCAGTACGCGCTATGCCTCGCTAAGCGGCACGAACGTGTATTGGGACTTTGTGGAACTACCCTCGCAGTTTATGGAGAACTACGCCGTGGAGGCCGATTTCCTCAACAGCTTTGCCCACCACTACCAAACGGGTGAGGCACTCCCCGCCGAGCTCCTTCAGCGTATCAAGGACAGCCGCAATTTCGGTGTGGCGTATGCTTGTATGCGCCAGGTGTCGTTTGGCTTGTTGGATATGGCTTGGTACGACCGCGAAACGCCTTTCGTGCCGGGGGGCAGCGAATTGTCGGCCATAACAGCCATCGAACACACCGCTTGGCAACGTACCGGCCAGCTCATACCGCCCGACGGTTGTTGTATGAGCGTACAGTTCGGCCACATAATGACAGGCGGCTACAGCGCGGGCTACTATAGTTATAAATGGGCAGAGGTGCTTGATGCCGATGCCTTTGCAGCATTCAAGGAAGAAGGCATTTTCAATCGCGAAACAGCCTGTCGCTTCCGCCAGACTATCCTCTCGCAAGGCGGCACACGCCACCCGTCAGAGCTCTATCGTCTCTTTCGCGGGCAAGACCCCACAATAGAGGCCTTGATGCGCAGAGACGGAATTATAGAATAAACCACGAAAACAATGGATAAGGCACGTCTTCTTGACCTTCGCTACTTGCGTATGGCACGTATCTGGGGCGAAAACTCCTATTGCCAGCGTAGGCAGGTAGGGGCACTGATAGTGAAAGACAAAATGATTATCAGCGATGGCTATAACGGCACGCCCAGCGGCTTTGAGAACGTGTGTGAGGATGAGCAGGGGCAAACGAAGCCCTACGTACTCCACGCCGAGGCCAATGCCATAACAAAGATAGCACGTTCGGGTAACAACAGCAACGGTTCCACGCTCTATGTCACCGATGCACCGTGTATAGAGTGTGCAAAACTTATCATCCAAGCCGGCATACGGCGCGTGGTCTATGCGCAGGAGTATCGCTTGCACGACGGGCGCGAACTCCTGGAGCGTGCAGGGATAGAAGTAGTGTGCCTCCCGCTTGAAAGCAGTCCAAAACCACAAGAAATTGAACAATGAACCAACGAAACAATAGATTTGTGCCGCTTATGGTGGCGGTAGGCGTAGTAGTAGGCATACTCATCGGTAGTTTTTATGCTAACCACTTTGCCGGAAACAAGATAGGCGTGTATGCCTCGTCGGGCAATAAGATAAACGACCTGCTTCACCTTGTTGACGACTATTATGTTGACACTGTCGATATAGCCGACCTTGTGGAAAAAGCCATACCAAAAATCCTACAGGAGCTCGACCCGCACAGTACATATATCAGTGGCCGTGACGCAGAGACTTCTATGCAAGGTTTGAAAGGTAGTTTCAGTGGCATCGGCGTGCGCTTCACTATCCCCGACGATACGGTGTGCATAGTGCGTGTGATAGAGAAAGGCCCCTCGTACCGTGCAGGCCTAAAAGCCGGCGACCGCATCGTGGCAATAGATGGCCGACCATACGTGGGCGAGTGTGTGAACAACGACACCACGATGGCCTTGCTCAAAGGACAAAAAGGCACCACGGTGGAACTTACCGTGTGGCGTCCGTTGGAGCAACGGGAGCGAACGATAACAATCACACGCGGCGATGTGCCGTTGGAAAGTGTAGATGCCGCGTATATGATAGATAAAGAGACCGCCTACCTGCGCGTGGGAAATTTCTCCGAAACCACGTATCGCGAGTTCCTTACAGCAATGGCCACGTTGCGAAAGGATGGTATGAAGAGCCTTATCATCGATCTACGAGGAAATTTCGGCGGCTATATGGCTCCCGCAGTACAAATAGCCAATGAGTTCTTGCCAAAGAACCGTCTTATCGTATATACGCAGGGGCGTACGATGCCGCGCGAAGACTATAAGAGTGATGGGCGCGGCGGCTATCAGACACTGCCGCTGGTGGTGTTGGTAGATGAAACGTCGGCTTCGGCCAGCGAAATTTTAGCCGGGGCGCTGCAAGACAACGACCGTGCTACAATTATAGGCCGCCGCACATTTGGTAAAGGACTTGTGCAGGTGCCAATAGAGTTCAACGATGGCTCGATGATACGCTTAACGAAGGCGCGTTATTATACGCCTTCGGGTCGTTGTGTGCAGAAACCTTATACGCCAGGCGACGAGGAGGACTACGAAAAAGACCTCGTGCTTCGCGAAGTTTCCGGAGAATACTATTCGCCCGACTCTATCCATCACAGCGAAGAGAAGTATAAGACGGTGGGCGGACGTATAGTATATGGCGGCGGAGGCATTATTCCGGAAATCTTCACGCCGCGCGACACTACAGCCTTTACTCCCTATTTGCGCGAAGCAGTGATGCGCGGGCTGACAAATAAATTCGCTTTCTATTATGTTGACTCCCATCGCCGTGAGTTTGCAGCCTTTAAGAATGCCGACGAGCTACTCCGTTATCTTACTACACAGCCGCTAACAAGTCTTTTTGTGTCGTACGCAGAAAAGGAAGAACTTAAAGATAAACCTGCCGATGTGGCACGTAGCCGCTCGCTTTTGTTGCAATACTTAGTGAGCGGTATCGTGAGCGACCTCTTCGATACACAAGACGCTGTGCGCTATGCCAACAGTAAAGACCCCGCTGTGGCACGGGCGATAGAAATCATTAGTAGTGGCAAGGCCTTTCCTCTTTGATATGTATGGATAAGACTTCTTTGCGCCGCACGATACGCGAGTTGAAACATCGTTGCGCTACGGAGCAATTAGACTCATGGTCCGCCCGGCTCGCAATTGCTCTTGAAAGTCATCCGTGGTTTAAGCAAGCACCACACATATTGATGTTTGCTTCGCTACCCGACGAGCCTGATACGTTTGGCTTGTTGCGTAAGTATGCGCCACAAAAACACCTTTATCTCCCTGCCGTTGTGGGACAGGAGATAGAGGTTAGGCAATACGAAAGCGAGGCCGACTTGTGTGCCGGTGCTTTCGGTATAAGTGAGCCTGCGGGCAAGGTGCTGACAGACCTCTCGGTGTTAGATCTAATTGTTGTGCCAGGTGTGGCGTTTGATGCTGAGGGGCATCGGTTGGGTAGGGGACGTGGCTACTACGACCGACTGCTCGCACGCCCCGGTGTGCGTGCCCGATTGATAGGATATGCCTTTCCTTTTCAGTTGGTAGAAACTGTGCCGCATAATGCCCACGACATAAGTGTGCAGACGGTGATAACGATTAGTTAAGGGGCTAACAACAGTTTTGAAATGCGCTTGGGCTATTTTCATTCGGATTCTTTGAGGCGTGAAAAGATTTCGAGTGGCGACCAAGAGCTAACGAAGCTTATTCATTCATAGCACACTCCTTAAGGTAAAACTTACCATCCTTAAGTGCTATGCGCTCCTCTCCCATAAGCGAGCGAATGGCGGCGCGATGCGCGGCTGCATCGTAGTTGGGAACGCGCAGCTTTTCTGGACAAACAGGTCCTGTTTTTTGCAATAGTTCCAGCATCTTCTTTTCCAGCGTGTCGGTGTGGCGATGTTTCTTGAACGACAAACAAACATCGCAGTGACCGCAAGGTTCGCTCTGTGTTTCCCCGAAATAGGCCAGGAGGTACTGGCTGTGGCACTGACGTTTGTCAAGTGTATAGTGTAGCATAGCGTCGGCACGCTCGGTGGCTTGTTTGCGCCTGTCTTCTAAAATGGTAGGAGGGAGGATAAGTTGATTAGTCTCCACGCGCCGCCGTGTGAACGTAATAAAAGGCATATTCTTGCGCGGCACATAATCTAAGATATGAGAGCGGTTGAGTTCTTTTAGTGTTGTATAGACTTCCTGCGGTGTTGTGCCAACCTGCTCGGCAATGTCGTTTTCGTAGATTGTGGCGTATTCGCTGAAGATGCCGGTTGTGGTGCGTAGGATAGCGGAGATAATCTTCTCGGTGAGCGGAGCCAGCCCGTTAAGGCTGTAAAGTTTGTCGCGCTGTGTAAGGAATAGTACGCGTGAGCGTGCTGTGTCTTCCTCACGATAGTTGATGTAGCCTGCTTGTGTGAGTATCTGCAATGCACCCACGACAAGCGTAGGATAGGCTTTGAAGTTTTGACAAAACCGAGCGATGTTGAACTCATACGTCACATCCAGGCCGTCACCCACTGCGAGTTGGAAAAACGAGCCGAGGTCTTCGTACACCTTACGAATAAACTTGGGTTCAGGATATGTTTGTGTGATTCTTGTGGCAAGGCGTTTGCGGTCGTTGCTTTGGCTTAGGCATACGGCGTAGGCTGTTTTTCCGTCACGCCCCGCGCGTCCCGCCTCTTGGAAATAGGCTTCTATGCAGTCGGGCAGATCGGTGTGGACGACAAGGCGCACATCGGGCTTGTCAATACCCATGCCGAAGGCATTGGTAGCCACCATTATCCGATAATCGTCTTCCAGCCACATACGTTGGCGCATATCCTTGTCTAAGGGTGTCAAGCCAGCGTGGTAGTAAATCGCCTCGTGTCCTAAGGCAACCAACTTCGCTGTGAGTTCTTGAGTGCCTTTCCGACTACGGGTGTAGATTATTGCGGAGCCTGCCACACTACGAAGGATATGGTCTATCTCTCCCACGGCATCGGTTGTGGGACGCACCACATAACGCAGATTATGTCGGGCAAAACTCATTGAAAAGCGGTGGAAGCCGAAATCGGTAGCGTTTTCGTCTATGTCTGGGTGGCGCAGGCGGCGCTCTATGTCGGTGGCTACAGCAGGTGTCGCCGTTGCGGTGAGTGCCAGGACGGGTACGCCGGGGAGGTGTTTGCGCAACTCGGCAATACGAAGATACGGCGGGCGGAAATCGTAACCCCATTGCGAGATGCAATGCGCCTCATCCACTGTGAGGAGGCATACCTTGATGCGACTGATTTTGTTGAGAAAAAGACTGGTTTCAAGACGTTCGGGCGATACGTAGAGAAACTTTGTGTGTCCGAGGATACAATTGTCAAGCAGGCGAAGCATCTCGCTGCGCGGTTGTCCCACGTGGAGTGCTGCTGCTTGAATGCCACGTTTGCAGAGGTTGTCCACCTGGTCTTTCATCAGTGCGATGAGCGGCGTGACTACTATACACACGCCCTCCATAGCCATCGCTGGAACTTGGAACGTGATGCTCTTCCCCCCTCCCGTAGGCATAAGTCCCAGAGTGTCGTGCCCCGCGGCAATGCTTTTTATAATGTCTTCTTGAATGCCCCTAAACGATGGGTAGCCCCAATAGCGGCGAAGAATAGAAAGAAACCGCTCCATTACGATATTGTTTTGCTTATTCTTGTGGGCGTATATCTTCTATCTGTAGTTGTACTTCTCCACGCTTGTATGTGTTCTCTTCTATGCTGTAGCAGATGTCGAAGGCACGCTTCGTCTTGATATAGCGCGCTTGTGAACTCTGCCCGAAAGCGATACCATTGACCACCTTACTGCTGCCTTCGCCCACAAGTTCAAGCTTGATATGTTCCTGTCCGCGTCCCACCACACGGCTCGTGCCGTAGTCGTAAACTTTATGTGTGCAAAAGATAGGCTTTTCGTTCCCAGGGCCATAGGGTGCAAAGCGCGAGAGCTGCTGATAGAACTTAAACGTAACATCGCTCAGTTCCAACAATCCGCTCACCTCAAGCGTGGCTTGTACTTGCTCTTCGGAGATATGTGTGTCGATATATTCTAAGAAACGCCGCCGAAACTCAGGAACGTGTTCCGAGCGCAGCGTCAGACCTGCGGCGTAGGTATGTCCGCCAAAGTTCTCAAGCAAATCTTCACAGCTCTGAACAGCGGAGTAAACGTCGAAACCACCTATGCTACGTGCCGACCCCGTGGCGTAGCCGTCGTTCTCGGTGAGTACGATAGTAGGTTTATGAAACTGCTCAACGAGGCGCGAGGCCACAATGCCGATGACACCTTTATGCCACTGGCTGCCTACTATGGCGATGCCGCTGTGTGCTTCGCCGTCTTCCTGTTGGCGCACGGCGGTGACGGCTTCCTCTGTCATTTGTTTGTCGAGTTCCTTGCGCTGCTCGTTAAAAAGGTTGATGCTCTCGGCTTGACGACGCGCGGCTTCGTAGTCCTCCTCAACGAGTAGCCGCACCGATTCCCTGCCGTTTTGCACACGTCCCGAGGCATTGATGCGAGGCCCTATCTTGAAGATGATGTCGCTCATGGTGAGTTCCTTGTCTTGCAAGCCGCACACCTCAATAATCGCTTGTAGCCCCACGCTCGGCGAGGCGTTGAGGCGGTGTAAGCCTGCGTGAGCCAGAATGCGGTTCTCATCTGTAACAGGCACGATGTCCGTGGCGATGCTCACGGCGCAGAGGTCGAGCAATGAAGCGAGCTCATTAAAGGCGATGCCACGGACTTGAGCGAAAGCCTGCATAAACTTAAAGCCTACGCCGCAGCCGCAGAGGTGTTCGTAGGGGTAGGTGTTATCCGAGCGTTTAGGGTTGAGAATGGCGGCTGCATCGGGCAACGCTGCATCGGGCACGTGGTGGTCGCAGATAATCACGTCAATGCCGTGCTCCTTGGCATAAGCCACCTCGTGCGTGGCTTTAATGCCACAGTCGAGCACAATGATGAGACGCACGCCTGTTTCCGCAGCGAAGTCGATGCCCTTCTCGCCAATGCCATAGCCCTCTTCGTAGCGGTCGGGGATATAATAATCTATATTGTCATAGCGGCGACGAATAAACTTATATACTAAGGCCACTGCTGTGACACCATCTACGTCGTAGTCGCCGTAAACCAGGATACGCTCTCGTTTGTCGATGGCTTCGCTCAGCCTCGCCACGGCTTTTGACATCTCGTTCATTAGCATAGGCGGGTGGAGGTCGGTGAGCTTCGGACGAAAGAATTTGCGAGCGGCCACACTATCGGTGATGCCGCGGTCCACCAACAACTTTCCCAATACGGGGTGTATTGCCAACTCTGCGGCGAGACGTGTGGCTGTGCCAACGTCGGCTGGTTCAGGAGTGGTGTAGTTCCATTGAAATATCATTGTTTCTTGTCTTTTGAGGGCAAAATTACAAAAATTATAGCCTACTAAGTGGCATTGTGAGTGTCTTTTTGTATTTTCGCACGCACAACGATGAAACAAGAACAAACAACTTTCCAACCTCGTCCTGAGCGGTGTGTACTTGTTGGGCTAACCACCAAGATGCAGGACGAGCGTAAGACCAAAGAATATCTTGACGAGCTTGAGTTCCTGGCTGAAACGGCAGGGGCGGAATGTGTGACACGTTTCACACAGCGGCTTGATGCTCCAAGCAACGTTACGTATGTAGGCAGTGGCAAACTTCAAGAGATACGTGCTTTTATCGACCAGCGTGACGATACTGACGAGCCGATAGACCTGGCGATTTTTGACGATGAGCTCTCTGCAAAGCAACTACAGAATATAGAGAAAGCTCTCGGCCTGCGTGTCCTCGACCGCACATCGCTTATCCTTGATATTTTTGCTATGCGTGCTCGCACAGCCAATGCTAAGACGCAAGTGGAATTGGCGCAGAACCAGTATATGCTCCCACGTCTGCGACGTATGTGGACACACCTTGAGCGTCAAGGCGGCGGCTCTGGCGGTGGCGGCGGAAAGGGAATGGTAGGCTTACGCGGGCCTGGCGAGACGCAGTTGGAGATGGACCGCCGCATTATCCTTTCTCGTATGGCTCTGCTCAAAAGGCGCTTAACAGAGATTGATAAGCAGAAAACCACCCAACGTCAAGGACGTGGCCGACTTATTCGTGTAGCACTCGTGGGATATACCAACGTGGGGAAAAGCACACTGACTAATCTCCTCTCGGGCAGCGATGTCTTTGCCGAAAACAAACTCTTTGCTACACTTGACACCACGGTGCGTAAAATTATTATACACAATCTGCCGTTTCTTATTAGCGACACGGTCGGCTTTATCCGTAAACTGCCAACGGAGTTGGTGAGTTCATTCAAAAGTACTCTCGATGAGGTGCGCGAGGCCGACCTCTTGTTGCACATCGTTGACGTGTCGCATCCCGACTTTGAGGAGCAGATAGATGTGGTGACACGCACGCTCGCCGATTTAGGCTGTGCCGACAAGCCTGTTATCACTATCTTTAATAAGATAGATGCTTACAGGTGGATAGAGAAAGAAGCCGACGACCTCACACCGCCCACACGTGAGAATATCTCCTTGAGCGAGCTGCAAAGAACCTGGATGGCGCGGCTTGGCGATGATACCATATTTATATCTGCGCGTGAGAAAACGGGGCTGGAGGAACTCCGCGAGATGCTTTATCGACGGGTGCGCCAACTACACGTGCAAAAATATCCTTACAACGATTTCCTTTACACACAATACGATGCCGAGGGAAACCCGCTATAAAAGATTATCTTTCATTATGAACAACAAATTACTCCTATTAGTATGTTGCCTCGGTGCATTCGTTAGCGGATACGCACAAACTGGCATAGGCACGGCATACAGCGAGTTGGACGACGACTATTCCTACGACCGCACGGGTTGGACATCGCTCTCTAATGGTCTCTACGCCACGTGGGGAAGCCGTGATGCACATTATCTTAAGTACGAGGTACCCGCCGAGGCGGTGAAGACCGACACCACGGTATATGCCTGGCGTGGTGAGCGCGTCAGCGTGGCCGCTGTGTTGTTTAGCAAGACGGCCTTGAATGGTCTCTCTGTAGCACTCGGCGAATGGAAAAAAAGCGATGGCGTCACTATTCCCGCTGAACAAGGCCAGGCACGCTTCGTGCGCTATGTGCTGAGCGATGGGAAACTCGGGTGTGGAAGCAATCCACGCACGAGTACCACTGTGCTGCGCCCCGATGTGATAGACGTGGAGACCACTTTGTCGCTTCCCGCGCGTAGTGTGCGCCCCGTGTGGGTGACGCTTGAAATTCCACGCGATGCCGAGCCCGGCGACTATACGGTTACATTGACGATACTGCGCCCCTCTACCGGCAAAGTACTCAGGACGCTCAACCTCCATATTCTCATACTCAATAAAACACTGCCCGAGCCTGCCGAGTGGACGTTTCGGTTAGACTATTGGCAACAGCCCTACAGCGTGGCGCGCTACTATCAAGTGGAAAAATGGAGCGAAGCGCATTTTGCCGCTCTGCGACCCTATATGGAAATGTTGCGCCGCGCAGGGCAACGTTGTGTCACTGCTACGCTCTTTTATGAGCCGTGGGGCGAGCAGAGTAACGACCCGCACGATGCTATGGTAGGCGTTACGAAAAAAGCCGATGGTACGTGGCAGTACGACTATACCGTGTTCGACCGCTGGGTTGAGTTTGCAGCAGAGTGTGGCATCAGTGAACAAATCAACTGCTACTCTATGATTCCTTGGAACAAGACGTTCCGCTACTACGACGAAGCACAAGAGCAGGATACCGATCTTGTGTGCGAGGTAGGAAGCACCGACTATGTGAGCCTTTGGAAGCCTTTTCTCACTGCCTTTGCCCAGCACTTGAAAGAAAAAGGCTGGTTTGACAAAACGTGCATCGCTATGGACGAGCGTGGCCTTTCGGATATGCTCTCGGCGTATAGCCTCCTGCAAGAGACTGTGCCAGGAATGAAGATGGTGCTTGCAGGCAATCACCACGCGGAGTTAATAGACAAACTCTCGGACTACAGCATTGCCACCGGTCAACGTTTCACTGCCGAAGAACTTGCAGCGCGTCGTGCCAAAGGCTGGCACAGCACCGCTTATTATTGCTGCACAGAAAACGCCCCCAACACTTTCACCAGCAGCCTGCCCGCCGAGGGAGCCTATTGGCCAGTGTTCTGTTTGGCTAACGACTTCGATGGGTTGCTCCACTGGTCGTTTATAGATTGGACAGACGACCCTCTGCGCGACTCCCGCTTCAAACTCTTCCCCCCTGGCGACACGTATGTGGTCTATCCCGGCGGGCGCAGTAGCGTACGCTATGAGCGTCTTGTAGAGGGTATTCAGGCCGTGGAGAAAGTACGTTTGCTCCGTGCCGAGTACGATGCCACGGGCAATGCCGACGCGCGTCAGAAGTTAGACGATGCCGTGGCACTCTTTGCCGATGCTCTGATAGACAAGTACTACACAGCGGCTTACAACATCAACGCGCTTGAGAGCCTGCTCAACGGCTCGCCCGAGCCGGTGTACGACGTAGGTCAGGCCTACTGCGAGGTGGATGTCACCGCCGCAGCGAATAGCCTCTCAAACCGTTATCTCACCAGCGTGACAACCACCGGCGCACAGACCGATGCCACCTTTTCCGCCGCCACGCCAACCACCGACGGACACGCTTCGATGCCTGGCCTGGTGAGTGCTGTGGCAGGCAATTCCTTCCTGTTGAGTACCACTGCCGTACAAAATAGCGACGATATGCGCTACTGCCGCCTCGGCATCTTTGCCGACTGGAACGGCGACAGCCTCTTTGCCCTCACCGGCAACGAAGTAGTGGCTCGGGTGGGCGAGGCATCTACCGCAAATACTGCCTTGCTCAACGGCAATTATCTCATACAAGTGCCTGCTGATGCCAAGACGGGGCAGTCGCGTATTCGTTTAGTCTATGCCGATGCTTGGACCGCCGAGCCACGTCCCTGTGGCGAGGCGTATAAAGGCTATGTGTTCGACATCCCTATAGAAATCCTGTCCGATGCCACTGCCGTCGGCTTCCCTCACGCCAACCCTGACATCACATACAAACGCGGCAGTTTTCGCCTCGCACAACCCGCCGATGTTACTATTTATAACACCGCTGGCGTAGTTGTTGATATGGCGCAAGGAGTGAAGCGCTATACGCCTAAACACTTCCTGCCCGGCAGTTACATCCTTGTCGTACGCAACGCTACAACTACACGCTCTTTGAAGTTTAGGGTTTAAGGCGTGTGCCATTCGTTTTCAATGTCTCAGCGGACTTATCTTTGCTTGCTCCCCTCCTCCAACAACTTTCTACAATAATCTGACAGTCTTCTGCCACTAAAACAACCTTCAAATACAACAATACTTATGAAAAAAATTCTCACCATTGCACTCCTCTTCGTTGCTGCGATGAGTGCCAGCGCACAGTTTGAACAAGGCCTCAAGTATGTAGGTGCTTATGCCACCGGCCTCGACATGAACTACAGCAGCAAAAACAAATTTCGCTTCGGGCTGGGTGCTGAGGCGGGTTATTTTCTCTTCGACCACTTTATGCTCAAGGCCGATGCCAGCTATCAGCACACCGATGTGTCCGACGACTTTACGCTCGGTGCTGGTGTACGCTACTATGTCACCCACCACGGCTTCTATCTCGGTGCCGGAGCACAGTATGCTCACTATAGCCCCAACAACAACGATTTGCTAATACCCGTCGAGGCCGGCTATTCTTTCTACTTCAACGACTACATCTCCTTTGAGCCAGCCCTTTACTACCGTATGAGCGTCAACGACTTCGGCGGTGGCAGCACCATAGGCCTGAAAATAGGGGTCGGCTTCTACTTCTAAAAGGGCGGAGCTATTAGTACCTACCTAAACATATTCTCATCACTGACGGGACAAAGATATAGAGGGTGTAGTTGATAGACAGCCAGCAGCGTTCTATCAATTATCTTCGTTTGCTCTTCTTCTTTTGGCTATTTTTGCCCCGTTTTTGTGTGGGCGGACTTGCTCGCCCTTTCTTTAGAAACATTACACTTCGTCTATGACACCCATCTCCTCGCTTGGCGAGTTTGCCCTAATAGATCGCCTCACCGCAGCCCTCCCCAAACAAAACGATACAACGTTGGTCGGCGTGGGCGACGACTGTGCCGTGGTCTGCTACGGCGGCAAGCCTGTGCTACTCACCACCGATATGCTGCTCGAAGGCATACACTTCGACCTTGTCTATACGCCTCTGAAACACCTCGGCTACAAAGCCGCTGTAGTCAACTTCAGCGACATATATGCCTCGGGCGGTACGCCCCGCCAGTTGCTCGTGAGCATTGGCTTAGACCACCGCATCAGTGTGGAGAGCCTCGATGAACTATATAGCGGGCTGCGTCTGGCTTGTAAGAACTACGGTGTAGATCTCATCGGTGGCGACACGACAAGTTCGCTCACCGGTCTTTCCCTCTCCCTCACTGCCATAGGTGAGGCCCCCGAGGGCGGAGCTATCTTGCGTAGCGGAGCCAAAGATACCGATCTCGTTTGCGTAAGCGGAAACCTCGGAGCAGCATACCTCGGGCTGCAACTACTGGAGAGAGAAAAAAAAGTGTTCAACAACACCAACCTCAACGATGAAACCGCTGCACAGCCCGATTTCAGCGGTTACGACTACCTGCTTGAGCGTTTCCTTAAGCCCGAGGCACGACAAGACATCATTGTCACCCTGGCCCAGGCAGGCCTACGTCCCACAGCGATGATAGACATCAGCGATGGGTTGAGCAGCGAACTCCTTCACCTATGCAAAGCCAGCCACTGCGGGTGTCGCATCTATGAAGAGCGCCTGCCTATCGACTACCAGACAGCCCGTTGCGCTGAGGAGTTCAACCTCAATGTGTCCACCTGCGCCCTCAACGGCGGCGAGGACTATGAGCTCCTCTTTACCCTCCCCCTCGCCGAGCACGAACGCATCGCTGAAATAGCCGACGTGCGAATTATTGGCCATATCACCCGCCCGGAACTCGGTGCACTGCTCGTCACACGAGGCGAGGCAGAGGAGGTAGCACTCAAGGCACAAGGTTGGCAAGCCTGCGCCAACTAACAATAAGCACCAAACTAAAGCACAAAGAAAATAAACATGAAGCAAAGTGCTTTTCTCCCTCTCATCTTCTTAATAGCCCTCTTCACAGCGTGTAGCGACAGCGACGATGAAGAATTTTCCTTCACCGCCTATTCCCCTGCCTACTGTGACTACATTTCCGAGAAAGCCTTGCAAATCTTGCCTGCGATGTACCTCACCACCGACGATGGCGAGGCTATCACCTCAAAGACCGAGTATAAGCACGGCACACTGATGATAGACGCTCCGATGAGCGAGCCGCTGTGGAACTTAGACACCGTGGAAGTGAACATACGTGGGCGAGGCAACTCCACCTGGTTAGCTCCCAAGAAACCCTTGCGTATCAAACTAAGCCGCAAGTATAGCCTCCTCGGTATGCCCAGCAACCGCGACTGGGTGCTTCTCGCCAACTGGTTCGACCGCAGTATGCTCCGCACACCTGCCGCCTTCTTCCTCGGCCAGCATAGTTGCCTTGAATGGACACCACACGGAGAGTTTATAGAACTTTATCTTAACGGAGAGTATCAAGGCTTTTATTATCTGTGCGAGGCGATAGAGATTGCCAAGTCCAGGCTTAATGTGCCGGACAACACATTCCTGCTTGAAGTCGAAAACTTTGGAAAATACTCCGACAACGAGATTTGGTTCAACGGCTCTTACAATACGTTTGTCGTGAAAGAACCTCATGTGGTTGGCGGCGATGCGGCCTACAACTATGTGCAAGCATTTATCATAGCCTTTGAAGACTGCTTGATTAGCAACAATTGGCTCGACGAGGAGCAAGGCTATGCCAAATACATCGATATGCCCACCTTTGTGGATTGGTATCTCATCAACGAAATACTGAAAAACACCGATGCCACGTTTTATAGCAGTTGCTTTATGTACGTCACGCCCGGCGAGCCGCTCAAGATGGGGCCGCTGTGGGACTTCGACCTTTCCGTGGGCTCCACCTCCAACCCCGCCGTTGAAGGATTTAGCGGCTTTTGGGTAAACAAAGGCAGTTGGTACTACCGCCTTTGCCAAGATGAGGCCTTTATGAGACTTGTGCGTGAGCGCTTTGACTATTTCAAAGACCTTATGCCCGAACTCTTTGCCTATATCAATGCCCAAGCCTGCGAGATAGACACCGGCATCGCCCACAACGAAATACTGTGGCACAACCTGGAGCGCAAAGACAGTTGGGTGCCTATGTACGGCACTTTTGAACGAGAAGTACAGGCTATCCAGGGCTTCTTGCGTCAGCGCGTGGAGTGGCTCGACGAAAACTTACCCCGATTTGACGATGCGGACGTTCCGATGATGACCGCCAAGCACTAATCACATCCTACTCGCTCTGCTTGCCATTCACAAACAGGCGGTGGCCGTTGGTGTTTATACGGGCGGTGTCGCCAGTCAACGACGTGATATACGTGTCGGCTGTCAGCGTCCAGATGCAGTCGTCGCCAAGAGCGACATTCACAATTCCCGTCTCAGAAGAAACGCTGTTGCCCGCCGCGTTGGTGATGTTGCCGCTGATAAAGCCGGTGAAGGTAGAACCGTCGGCCAGCGTCAGTGTCAATTCTGAATCGCTGCCTACGAGAATAGCACCTTCAAGTTGCTGATGGCTTACATTCAGCGTAGCCTTGTTTGCTGCTCCCTGCCAGCCATCGGCACAGACGCTTAGTAGTACATTGTCTTCGTCTTCGTTTGTCAGCGTGACGTTGTTCAGGGTGATGACGGCGTCGGTGTTCGTCACATGGAACAGATGGCCTCGCTTGTTTGTCAGCGAGCCGCCGTTCATTGTGAAATGCGACTGTCCGCTGTCGGCATCGCCCGAAAACGACTGGTAAATCATAATGGCATCGAGGAACTGTGCGTGTCCGTTGCGCTGTGTGTTGCTCACCGTCATGCGGCAGCCGTTCAGCGTGATGCTATTCTTTCCCTCTATGCACACACCCTCCGACATGTTCGAGGTGAGTACGGCATCCGACACCGTGACGTTGGCTGTGGAATAGATAACGGGCGAGCCAAGGCCGTTGCTTGTGTAACTGCCACCTTCCACCGTTACTGTGCCGCCACCACGGTCGGTACGTATCGGGGCTGATGAGCGGCCACTGGTACACACCGTCAGGTTCTTGGCCTTTGTCACACCGCCGCCTGTAGTCATTATGCCGCCAGAGCCATCGCCGGTAGTGGTGATTTTTGTATCCGCAATAACAACGGTGGTGCCATCGCCCTCTCCTCCGTTGTGGCCACCGTTTCCTCCGTACGAGAAAACACCATTGGCTCCTGTACCCTGGGTGGTTATCGTGCCTCCCTTGATGGTTGTCGTGCTGCCATCTTTCACGAGTACGGCAGCGTTCACGCCGTAAAAGCTACAGTTGTCGCCGCCATCGGAGTTGCCTGTCTTGATGACCGTCGGATGAGCAACGGTAACGGCTTCTTTGGTGCAGACCAGCAGTGCATTCTCATCTGCCTTGCTGCTCTGATAGGTCTTTTCCGTCGCGGTCGTTGTTGTTTTCAACTCTGTTGCTCCCGTGTATGTGATATTCCTGTTGCGAGAGCCTGGGCCTCCCATACCGCCTTGTGCCGGCGGACCTCCTTGAGGCTTTCCGTGCATTCCTCCCATCGGAAAGGGGTGGTTCCTGCGCTGTGAGAAAAACAGGGGCTTGAGTTTCAGATAGCCCTCATACTGTTCCTCGGTGAGTATCTTCCTTATTTTCTTGTCGTATGTCGCTTGCTGCTTGTCGTAGTCGTAGTTGTTCTGCTTACCTGGCTTACCTTGAGGCATTGCGCCGGGACGACTTTCTTGCATACCCCCGCCGGGGCCGCCAGGGCCACCGTTAGGCATACTGCCACCTCCGCCGGGTCTGTCGCCGTTTATCTCCGGACGCGGCCCTTGTCCTATAGGAGGCGGAGGCCCCTGCGGATGTTCCGGCGCATCGCCCTCAATCAGCGTCTTGTACTTCTTGTTGAGTTTCGTCACTTTCGTAGTCTGCCTCTCGTTGAGCTGCAACTCGCTGACCATCCGTGCCGTCATTTGCTCATACGTCATTCGCTCCATTTGGGGAGGCTGCATTTGGGGAGGCCTGCTCATCTGTGTTGCTTGCTCATTATCCTGTGCCAACGCCCCGGCTGATAACAGCAGAGCCATCAGCAGAGCCATCTTTTTTGTTAGTCTCATCATACCTTCTTTTATGTTTGCGATAATTGTTGTCGTTTATGACACTGAGAAACGTGGGTGGCGGAAGGGCGGGCGTATCGTGTGTGTGAGGGGCTTATTCTATGTGGAAGCGGTGGATTTCTTGTCCGCGCGAGCCTACCACAAAGGTGTTTCCTACGGCCACGGGTGTGCTCTCAAAGTTATTGCCTAAGACGGCTTTGAAGAGTATCTCTCCCGTGGCACCCCGTATGAGATAGAGGTGCCCGGCACTGTCGCCCGTTACGATAAAAAGCTCGCCGCGCTCGTTGTAGAACGGCACGGGGCTGCTCCAGGCAAAGAAGTCTAAGGGCGTGCGATAAACAATCGTGCCGTCGCTACGGTCGAAGCAGATAAATTCGGCGTTTTTGCTGTTTCCTGTTTGGCAGATACTGGCGAAGAGTTTGCCCTCGCAGTCGCCGTGTCCGAGCAGTGGTGTGCAGTAGAGGCCGCCGTCGAAGTGTTTCGTGCCGATATGCAGTTGGTTGCACGGTAGTTGCTGTTCCCAAACGCGTTGTCCGGTGAACGCGTTGAGTTTCACGAGGCGGCAGAGGCCGGTGCGCCCTTGCTGATCCACCTCACACCCTGCGTAGATATAGGGTGTGCCATCGGTGCTGTCTACCTCGCAAACGAGCGAGCCGTCGATGTCGTCGCCATCCTCGTAGAGCCACACCGGGTGTAGCGTTTGTAGGTTGATGCAGAGGATGTTGCCGTGGTTGTCGCCAAAAAAACCGTAGTTGCGGTATGCTGCCAAGCTGTTTTCCACGCCGGCGGCTCCACGGTTCTTCAGGTGATAGCGAAGTTTGGAGTGGATGCGCAGCGAGCCGTTCTCAAGGCGCACGTATTTATATATCGTGCCGTTTTCGCCGGGCCAGAAAAGATATTGCCCTACTACGAGCGGCGACGAGTCGAACGCACCCCAGTTTCGCTCTGCTTTCGGGTCGGGGCCGTAGAAGAAGGTGTGTTCGTGTGTGAAGATGTTGAACGCTTCGTGTCCGATAGGTGGGTGTGCCGGAATGCCTTGTCCCACATAGAGCGTACCGTTGAGTGACGGGTCGAGGCTCACGCTCCCTTTGATAGGGTTGCCGGCGTTTAGTGGCTCGCGCGAGGCGCGCCCCGTGTCGTAGTTGATAAAGTAAACTCGTCCGCAGAGCGAGCCTACGATGATTTCGTGCTCGCCGAAGTCGGCGGTGAGAGCGTTAGCTTTTTGGCGTTGCTCTGCCATTTGCTCGCCGCTCCAACTCACATAAACGGGCTGTCCCGTCCATCCGCTACCGCCTCCCCATGTGCCGGTGACGGTCTTGGTGTCGTCGATGTCGGTCTGGAATGTCCAGTCGTGTACTATCTTTGACGGTGTGCCTACCACGGAGCCTGCGGTGTGTTCATCGCGCAACGCGCCGCCGCGAAAGGTGAGGTGTCCCGGTGCTTCGGCGTAGGCATCGTTCAGGTCGGCCAACTGTCCGCTGCCGGTGGTGTCAAGAAGTTCCACCGTGTATATCAGTGCCCCGGTGGAGGCATAAGCGGTGTCGGGTAGGGGGGTGACCCCCATCGGTGTGCTGTCTGCCGCTGTGTCAATGTATGCCGTGTTGTCTGTCTGGCTACGACACGCAGCGACAAGCAAGAGTGCTACGAGCGAAACATTTAGGGGCTTCATCTGTTAGTATTCTTCTTCTACTACACGTACACGACGGTCGGCTCCTGCTGCACGGGCTGCGCCTTGGAATATCTCGTCTTTTCGGTCGATGGTGAAGCGGCGGAATTTCTTACCGGAGAGGCGGGTGAGCTTGCCGTTTCGGTTGAGGGCTTCCTCGTCGGTAATCCATTCCTCGGCGGGGAAGTCGGTGACGTGCGCCCCGGCGTTGGCCGCTTCTTCGTAGAGATAGTGTAGGCGGCGCATCTCTATGTCGAAACCACCGTCGGCGGGCGTACACACTAATTGATAGTAGAAGCGTGTGCTGTGGGTGACGAGCGCGCTGCGGCGGAAATAGAGCGTTTCCTCTATGCTGGCGGCCACATATCCCGTGGCTTCGCCCGTGTCGGTGATGCGGGCTTGTGGCAGGGCGTTGGGGCCTTTCACTATGTTGTCGGTGACGTATTGCAGGAGGGCTTGGTGGATGTCGCTTTGCGACTTACCCGTGCAGTTATAGTGCTGACGGAATACCACATAGCCGTTCTCCACCGGCACTGCACCGCGCAGGTATTTGCTTTCGTCTTGTGCTATGGCCAAAAGAGGCAGGGAAAGTAGGATAATAAGGAGTGTTTTTTTCATGGCTTATCTGTCTTATTTGTTGGTTTGCGCCGCATTAGCAAAATAGTATTGCGTGCTGCTCTATTGCTGTCTGTGGCAAGGCTTAGACGAGCAATGTCTTCTATGCGGCAGGTGAATATCGCTGCAGGGGCGTGTTATTTTGTGGTCATCTTATAGAACGAACGATAAACGAAGTAGAGGGCGATGACTACAAAGACGATGCCTATCCAGGGTGCAGCGGCTCGGAAGTTGGGGCTTATGGCTATCTCCATTGCTAAGACGCCAAAGAGGGTGGTGAACTTAATGATAGGGTTGAGTGCCACGCTGCTCGTGTCTTTGTACGGGTCGCCTACGGTGTCGCCCACTACGGAGGCATCGTGTAGTTCGGAGCCTTTAGCGTGTAAGTCCACCTCTACAACTTTCTTGGCGTTGTCCCACGCTCCGCCGGCATCGGCCATAAAGACGGCTTGGAACAGTCCGAACACGGCGATGCTGATGAGATAACTAACAAACAAGCATACCGCTGCCTCGCCGCCAATGCTTTGTGGCGACGACAGGCAGGCGAAGCCCAGCGCGAAGCAGAAGATGGCGATAAAGATGTTTATCATACCGCGCTGTGCATATTCGGTGCAGATGCGCACCACCTCTTGGCTCTTCGATATGTCGGCCTTTTTCGGGGCTGCCGTGTCGAGCTTGATGTTTTCTTTGATGAACGCTACGGCACGGTTGGCTCCCGTGGTAACGGCTTGCATAGAGGCCCCGGTGAACCAGAACACTATGCATCCGCCGAGGATAAAGCCGAGGATGGAGTAGGGGTTGAGCAGATTGAGCACCGCGGCAGGGTCTATGCCGAGTGTTTGTTGGATAAGGAGGATGAGCGAGAATATCATTGTGGTGCTACCTGCCACGGCGGTGCCGATAAGCACGGGTTTGGCTGTGGCTTTGAAGGTGTTCCCCGCACCGTCGTTGGCTTCAAGGTAGTACTTGGCTTTCTCCCAGTCGGGCGTGAAGTGGAACTGCTCTTCAATTTCTTTGGTTGCTTGCTCTTTGTCGTCTTCAATGAGCGAGAGTTCGTAAACGCTCTGTGCATTGTCGGTCACCGGGCCATAACTATCTACGGCGATGGTGACGGGACCCATACCCAACATGCCAAAGGCTACGAGGCCGAAAGCAAAGATGGAATAGTAGGAACCAAAAATGTCGGACATTCCGAATTGGTTGGAGGCAAAGTAGGCTAAGAGCATAAGTATGAAGAACACGAAGCCTGTCCAGAAACTGCCAAAGTTGCCGCTTACGAGGCCGCTCAGAATGTTGAGCGAAGCCCCGCCTTGCCGGGAGGTGTTTACCACTTCACGAACGTGTGTGCTGTTGGGGGAGGTGTAGAGCTTGGTAAACTCCGGGATAAGTGCTGCACCGAGTGTGCCGCAACTGATTATGGTGGCCAGTCCGAGCCAATACATCCCGCCGAGGTCTTGAAGCAAGAAATAACTGGCTGCAAAAGTGCCGGCGATGCTCAGTATTGACGTGAGCCACACGAGGCTGGTGAGCGGCTTCTCAAAGTCGAGGTCGTCGGCGTTGGCATAGCGTGCGCGCGAAATGGCATTGTTTATATAGTAGGCCACCACGCTTGCCACCACGCCGAGGATGCGCATCACGAATATCCACACCAAGAGGTCTATCTGGTACTTAGGCTCTACGGCGAGCAGGATGAAACTAACGAGTGCCACTCCCGTAACGCCGTATGTTTCAAAGCCGTCGGCGGTGGGGCCGATGGAGTCGCCGGCGTTGTCGCCCGTGCAGTCGGCTATTACACCGGGGTTGCGCGGGTCGTCCTCGCCGATTTTGAACACCACTTTCATCAGGTCGCTGCCTATGTCGGCAATTTTGGTGAAGATGCCGCCTGCAATGCGTAGCGCGCTGGCCCCGAGGCTCTCGCCGATGGCAAAACCGATGAAGCAACTGCCTGCCAGGTCTTCCGGCATAAAGAGCAGGATGCACAGCATCAGCACCAGTTCTACACAGATGAGCAGGATGCCGATACTCATCCCCGCTGTGAGGGGTATGTTGAGCAGGGCGAGCGGGTTGCGGCGCAGGGAGGCGAAGGCCATACGCGAGTTGGCATAGGTGTTCATACGCACGCCGTACCACGCCACGGCGTAAGAACCCATAACACCGACTATCGTCCAACCCAATATCAAGGCGACAGATGTCCAAGGCATAGCCTCCAGAATGCCGAAGTAGAGTATTGCTGCAAGGCCAATAAAGGCAAAGAGTACACCGAGGAACTTTCCTTGTTGTTTGAGGTAGGTGGAACAGGTCTTGAAGATTACGTTGCCGATTTCAAGCATTGAGGCGTGTGCTTCAAGGCGGCGTACTTTGCGAAACTGCCAGTAGCCAAAGAGCAGGCCGAGGATTACAACGATGAAACCTAAATAGAGAACTTTTGCTTCGCTACTCGTGGCAAAACCCTCCGGCATTTTTAGATTGGTCTCGCTGGCCATAATCGGCACGGGAAGAAATGCCGCAGTAGCGGCGGTTAATACGTTTTTCAACATTACGGGAAAAATCTTTGTTGTAGGATTTTTGTATTTGTTTTATAATAAAAAGCAAAGGTATGCAATTCTTTTTGATTTTCCTAATTATTGTTATGAAATGGTCTTGTGGAATTTGTTTTCGTGTCCTTTCTGTTTTTCGCTTATACGCCTGAATTTTTTACAAGGTGGGAGAAAGAATTCAAAGTGTGACTATATTTATACAAATATAAGCTTTATTTTCATAAACATAGCCTATGTTTGTATAAATATAGTCACACTTTGCATTTTTCAAGGCGCAATGAAAAAAATTGCTGCCGTGGAAAGATGTTGTTCATCCCCTCCGTGTGTTTTAGTGATTAGTTGCGGGAATAATCTTAACCCGCCTTATAATAATCGGTTAAACATCTATTGTCATTCCTTCTTGTGCAGCCTGTGTGTCGGTAAAGATGGGTTGTGCTTCGTCCAATAGTATTTGTTCGCTGGCGTAGCGGTCGGAGTAGTGGCCTATGAGCAGTCGTTTCACGTTACTCTGCTTGGCAAAAGCGGCGGCTTCGGCGGCGGTGGAGTGACAGTACTCAAGTGCTTTCTGTGTGCAGTCGGAAGCATAGGTGGCTTCGTGATATAGTAGGTTGGCACCGCTGATGTGTTTGGCGAGTGTGTGGCAGGGACGTGTGTCGGTCATATAGACATAGGTGCGCGGTGCATCGGCGGGTGTCACGAGCGAGGCGTGCCGGTGGTGCGTCCCTTGTGCGTCTGTCCAGTCGCCGCCGGCTTTTATCGCAGCAATGGCGGTGTGGGGAATATGTAGGTCGGCTATCTTGTCTTTACGAATGTGGGGCAGGCTGTGCTTCTCGCGAAATACGTAGCCTACGCAAGGCACGCCGTGGTGGAGGGGGAGCGTGCTTACCTGTAGTTCTTTGTCTTCGTAGATGGTTTCAAACCCTTTTTCGCTAACGGGGTGGAAGATCAACGGTTCGTCAGCACTGCGCTTGTGATAGTTGAGGAGCGGGGCGAGCATGTGCTGCAGTGGCGCGAAGGCATAGACGTGAAGCGGTTTGCTTACCCCGCTAAGCGACAGCGTGTTGAGCAGGCCGGGCAACCCGTAGAAGTGGTCGCCGTGGAGGTGTGAGATAAACACGTGGCCGATACGTCCGATGGGTATGCGTTGGCGGATAAGTTCTCTCTGTGTGCCCTCTCCGCAGTCGATGAGGAAGAGCCTGTCGTGAAAGTTTATGACTTGTGCTGACGGGTTGTGGCGCAGTGTGGGTATGGCACTGCAACACCCAATAATATGTACGCGAAAGGGGAGCATTGACAGACGTAACAATAAAAGCAACAGACAATAAAAACAACTGACGATAAAAAACAAGTGACAAGTGGTCGGCTTGCTGTGTGGGCCGGGCCACTTGTCACTTGCAGGGTTAGATGATTAAGGCTATACTTAAAGTTGTTCGCGCTCTATGTCTTTGAAGTATTTGTATGTGCCGTGCCGAAGTTCTTCGCAGGCTGCTTCGTCGCAAACGATGATGCCGTGCTGGTGCATTTGAAGCACGCTTATGGTCCACATCTGTGTGACGGGGCCTTCTACGGCGGCTTGCAGCGCGCGCGCTTTGTTGTGGCCATTGCAGAGAATGAGAACTTCTTTTGCCGACATCACGGTTCCTACACCAACGGTCAGCGCGTGGGCCGGTACATTGCTCGGGTCGCCACCGAAGAAGCGGCTGTTGGCGATGCGTGTGTCGGTGGTGAGTGTCTTCTGGCGTGTGCGGCTGGTGAGCGACGAACCGGGCTCGTTGAAAGCGATATGCCCGTCGGGGCCGATGCCGCCTAAGAAGAGGTCGATGCCGCCGGCTTCTTCTATCATTTTTTCGTAGTGCGCACACTCGGCCTCTAAGTCCGCAGCATTGCCGTTGAGAATGTGAATGTTTTCTTTCGGGCAGTCTATGTGGTCGAAGAGGTTGGCCTTCATAAAGCTGTGGTAGCTCTCGGGGTGTTCTTCGGGCAAGCCCACATATTCGTCCATATTAAACGTAAGCACGTTTTTGAATGTCACGCGGCCTTCTTTGTTGGCTTTCACCAATTCCTTGTACATACCAATGGGGCTACTACCCGTTGGTAGCCCGAGTACGAAAGGTTTTTCGGCAGTAGGGTTGGCTGCGTTAATCTTTGCCACCACATAGTCGGCAGCCCAGCGCGAGAGGCGCTCATAGTCTGGTTGAATGATTAGTCGCATGGTTTGCGTATAGATTAGGTTTGTTAAAATGTTTGCGTCTTTGCTTTGTTGCGCAGCAAAAGTAGCACAATTAGCCTTGGTAGGCAAATGTTTAGATATTTTTTTGCGTTGGTTGGCCCTCGGCGCGGCGGTGATATGTAATAACAAAGGCAACCACCGCTTTGGGGTTGCCTTTCGTACGAAACGTTTGTTGCGGAGACTGGACTCGAACCAGTGACCTCCAGGTTATGAGCCTGACGAGCTACCAACTGCTCTACTCCGCGATGTTTTTGCGCTGCCCTTTTGGGTTTTGCGCTGCAAAGGTAGAAAAAGAATTTGTTGCAACCAAACAAAACTGCACTTTATTTCCTCGCGTGCGTTTTTAGTAGGCGCGGCACGCTGTTTTTGCTACTTCGTTATGCATAACTATGCATTCCTCCGAGCAGATAGTTCACGCCGAAATACGTAAACAGAACGGCTAAGAAAGCGCACAGAAGATATATATGGTATGTCTTTGGACGTTGGAGTAGTTGCAGGGAGTGTGTGTGGAGGGGAAGGGCGTAAACCAAAAGCGTGATGAGTGCCCAGACTTCTTTAGGGTCCCAGCTCCAATAGCTGCCCCACGACACGCCGGCCCAGATAGCACCGAGGAAGATGCCGGCTGAAAGGAGGAAGGTGGCGGGGAGAAGTATTTGCTGGCTTAGGCGGGTAAGCGTTTCTTGCTTCTTTACGAGCCATATCGCCGAGAGTACGCACGTGAGTCCGAGCAGGGCGTAGGCTGTCATAATGACGCTCACGTGGATAGTGAGCAGGGGCGACTGCAACACGGGCATTAGTCCGCCGATGTGCGGCTGTGACTGACTGAGGTGTGCCACCAGGAGTGTGAAACTTCCCATAAGCAGTGCGGCGGGAGCGAGCAACGGAGTTTTTGTGTGCCGTAGTGCCGCGCAGAGGGCTATGCACAGTAGGCAGAGAGACATAAAGAGCATTGTCTCGTAGCCGTTGCCTAATGGGACGTGCCCGCCGATGTACCAGCGCAGCCCATAAAGTAGCGTGAGGTAGCAAGTGGCTATTGCCAATGTGATGTTTAGCAGGGTTTGTAGTTTGATGCGTCCTGCGATGCGTCTCGTCTTTGTTTGCTCTGGTAAGAAGAAGAGTATGGCTAATACAAAACAGCAAATAAATAGCGGCAATGTGCCTGGCAAGCGGTTGAAGAGTAGTTCGGCAGAAATGCGTGTTTCACTCACTTTTTCCGATGTCGGTGTGGGGCGTACCAGTTCGCCGCGAGTGGCAAGTATGATGAGGCCTACTTTTTCGTCGAGTTCTATGGCCGCTTTTCGTAAGTCTTCTGGCGCATCGGCTCGTGTGAACGTTTCTACGCGGTAGGTACCATCGGCGGCAAAGAGTTGTGCGAGGGTGGCGTACCGGCTGTCGGTTATTCCTAAGTGTTGGCGCAGTGTGGCACTTTTGATGCGTATCATAGGCTGCTCTTTCCAAGCCTCCGGGCGTAACGTCCACCCCGCTAACACTTGCATGGCCGACAAGCCGCGATAGGTAGGTTTGCCATACACAGATAGTAGGAAGTCGCGTGCCAACGTGCCGAGTGGCATCACACGTTCTTCGCCGCTTACTTGCAAGCGCTCCATCTTTTTCGCCTCGTTAGCATTTACCGTGGGTATATGCTCTTTGGCTGCCGCCGAGAGGGTGCATAGGCATAGGAGCGGAAGTAGCAGTAACGTTTTGTCCTGCTTTTTTTTACGGAGGAGGCGGGGAAAAAGAATGCCCATCATAGAAAGTGCGAGGAGTGCGTAGGCGGCGTAGGTGAGTGGTAGCCCTACGGGGTCGTAACTCACGGTGAGGATGGTGCCGCGCAGGTCGTTGTCGTAACTTGTCTGATAGAAGCGATAGCCTTGGCACGCGAGAATATGGTTCATACGGATAATCGCGTGGACGGTGTCGTTTGCCGTTTTCATCGTTACGTGGCTCTCAAAGTCGCGTGGAGCGGCTGTCCCGGGTGTGTACGCCACAACAAACGTATCTAACTGTAGCGTAAAAGGCAGTGTCGTGGCTTGGTCGTTGTCGGCAGGAAAATAATAGTTGGCTGTCGCGCCTTGTCGCAGATGTAGGGTACCCTCGCGCGCGGTCAGATGGGTGACTAATGCTCCGACGAGAATGAGCAGTAAACTTACGTGGAGTAGCATTACCCACAGCCGCTTCCACATTTTCCACTTCACGATAGCCCCAATGCCTACGAGAGCCAGTATCCCCCAAAGGGCTATAAACCACGGCGCGTGATAAATGATGGACGCTGCGGCTTCGTGTCCGTTGGCACGCTCTACAAAGGTTCCTGTAGCCATTGCCACAACGAGTAGCGCGATTATAATGATGATAAGATAGCGCGGGTGTTTCATTCTTTGTTCGGGCGGATACAATAATCGTTGGCTACACTCCTCGCGTTGCCAACGATTATATGCTTTGTGTTCTTAGAAGTCTTTGTACTGTGGGTTATCCGCTTGGCACACGGCCATACACTCCACCTCTATCAGCCACCCGGGGCGGCAAACCGGGGCATTAACGATGATGACGGGTTTGTCGGGGAAACGTTCGGCGAAGAGGCGGCTCACAACGGCATAATCGGCGTGGTCGCGTAGGTAAACAATCATCTGCTCTACGTCGTTGAACGTTGCGCCGGCCTCGTTGAGCAATGCTCCCACATTTTCTAAGGTGCGCTTGGCCTGGCGGTTGATATTGCCCGAGTAGATTATCTCACCGCGTTCGTTGATGCTGGCGGTGCCGCTGATAAAAATCTGTCGGCGGTCGCCATAGTCCACCATCGTACCACGTTCGAAGCGTACGCCGTATTCGCTCGTACGGTTGAGGTGGTCGGCGGCGTAGAGATAGCGCATCTGCCCGTCTTTCAGACCGCTCACGGCGTAGGCATCCATATGGACAAACGAACCGATGTCGGCACCGATGCCGCCAATGCCCGTGGAGGCTATGTAGTGGGATTGTTCTGTTAGGCCTTGTGTCTCAAAAACGGCGTTGCGTGCGCGTACCATACCGCTGTAGCGGTTGTCGATGTCGCTCACGTAGAACCACGTGCGTACGCAGTTTTTGGAGAGCGTGCAGTTTTGGGCTGCCAGTTCCAGTATGTATTCGTTGAAAATAATGGTGGTTTGTGCCTCGCTGTCGGCCTCTTTGTTGCAATAGTTTCCTGCCCACAGGTGTCGGTAGCCGTTGTGTGTGGCTTCAAAAAGCCCCGTGGCCGGTACGGCTTGTGCCTTTACGCCGCGTAGGATATAGACCCACAGGGCTATCTTCGTGCCGTCGAGCGGTGGTTGCTGTATCACAGAGAGGGCACCCATCGGGTCGTCAATCTCGTGGCTGAGGAGTAGGTTGGCTTGATTTGCCGCGTCGCTCAGGAAATAGCGTTTGAATACAGGCAGTGCATTGCTTCCTGCCCACGAAAGAAGTTCTGCGTAGGCACGCAGCAACGCTTCCAGTTGTGCCTCGTAGGGCTGTGTGGGGTCGCTAACGTGGAGCATAGCGTGGATCTCGTCCACCGCGCCGCGTTGAAAGGTGTGTATTTGAGCAAATGCGCCGTTGTATTGTACGCTTTGTTGCGTGTGCATATCTTTGTTCTTCGTTTATTCTTTCGCTCCGCCGCGTATCCATTCCATAACGAGGCGTTGTCGGCGGCTATCTATTACTTCGCCTGTGTGGTCGTAGTGCCAGCCTTTTGTGAGTTCAGTTGTAAGCACTTGGTAGAGTACGCTTTGCAGTGCATCGTTTGGTTTTACCAGTGTGCCGCCGTCAACACGCTTTGAGGGTTGGTTTACTAATGCTTCGTGGCTTCGTCCCTCGGTGAGGAAGAGCCCCGCTGCTGCTGTGCCGTTTTCGCCGTGGCACCCGATACAAGTGGTGTTGAACACGCTATTTTGCAAGGCGGCGAGCATACTGAGATGTATGTTGCCGAGGGCGAACGGAATGGTGTCTATGTCGGCTTGCAGTGCCGTGCCTTCAATAGTGGCAAAGGTGGCTACCCGCTGGCGCAGGTTGTTAAGCACACAGAGTTCTACGCGCGTGGCATCGTCGCTAATGCCTGTTAGGGCCACGCTCAGCGAGCCGTCACCATCGGTGATACGTCGTGAGGTAATGGCGTAGTCGCTCTCGTCGTTAAAGGCTGCCAAAGCAACATAAAGTGCTGTGGGCCAGGTGTCTAATCCTGTGACGTTGGCGGTGAGTTTAACGTTTCGCCCCTCTTGTTGGTACACCACGGTTTCGTCCACTGGGCCATCATCGCAACCTACCAATGCCAAGAAAAGCGATGCAAAGATAGTGAGTATAATGCTTTTATACATTGTTTTGCGCTTTCTTTTTGGTTATTATAGTTGCTTGCCAGTCTTAGAATGTATATTGCAGTAGTATCTTTGCTGTGTGCATAGGCTGTCCGAGGTCGTCGTTGTCGCGGTCAAGTTGTGTCTTGTGGCCGGTGCGCCCGATGTACTGGTACATACCTTGGAGCTTGAGGTTGCAGCCGGGAATAAACCAGTTCACTCCGATGGCCGGCATATTGAGCATACCATCTTTCCCCGTGCCGTTGCGGTCCATAAAGTCGTAGCGCGCTGCAAGTTGTACACGGTTGTTTACGAAATAGCCGGCTTGCACATAGCCTCCCCAATAGTTATATGTTTCGTCAATCTTTTGGCGCTCGGTGAAACTCACATTCATATAGTACGCCTCAGCACCGAAGTACCAGCGTCCTTTGAGCCACGCAAACTCCAGCCCGGCGCGAAAATCGTTGGTACTCTCGCTTTCACTCTCTACGTTTTCCGAGAGGCTCAGGCCGAAGAGCATTTTGTTTTCATTAAGGCGCGACGGATCGCCTTGTGTGCTGGGCATCACTCCGTAGGGCATAAAGGTAAAGCGTCCGGCATAGAGCATAGAAGGTATGTGCCAATCATCGCTGAAAGTCTTTGTGGCGGCGTTGGTGTTGCCGCTTGTCCCGTTGAAGATACCTACCTCGTAGCCAAACTTCTTGGCCAATAGGCCGTGTAGTTCTACACCGATGTCCCACCCGGTGGAGATATTCGGCGTTACGGCATTGAGCGAGTAAGGCATAATGACGGGTGCGGTGAGCGAGGTGGGTAGCTGGGGCAGTAGTGTGGAGCCGAGCGTTGTTTGGAAGGCGTGGCTTTGCGGTGTTTTGAACTTACCCACGCGCAGGGCGAGCTGGTCTTTGAATTTCACATCAAACCATGCCTGTTGGAGGACGCTGGCACCGCTACCGGCGGCGTTGATACTTAGGTTGTACGACACCTTGCCGAGTGCTTTTCCTGTGAAGCCAATGATGGCGTAGGGAATGCTGAAGCCGCTATTTGCCACGTTGTCTTGGTTGTAGGCTTTGTCGAGCCCCTCGTCGTCGTAGTAGTTGAAGTTGCCCGTGCCTTGTACCATCAAGTAGGGCTTAAAGACAAAGTCGCCGGCTTTGCTCTCTATAGTAAACCCTTTTTTTCCTGCTACGGACACAACACCATTTTCTGTTTCTTCCTCTTCTTGAGCAAACGCAATTGTTGTCGCAAGGAGCATAAAGGATATAAGGAGTATTTTTTTCATTGTGTGTGATGAAGAAGTTTTTGTTTTCTTTGTTTGTGCTTGTTCTATAACGACCACAAGAAGCTGATGAGCGCATCGCGGTCGGCCTTGGGCATATTCTTGAACTTATTTTTAGATGCCTCGCCCTCTCCGCCGTGCCACATTATGGCTTCTACAAAGTTGCGGGCTCGTCCGTCGTGTAGGAAATAGGTGTGTCCGTTGACAATCTGTTGTAGTCCGATGCCCCAGAGCGGTGTGGTGCGCCATTCGTTGCCGCGTGCCAATCCGCTGACATAGTTGTCGTTGAGGCCTACGCCCATTATTTCGCTGCCCATATCGTGGAGCAAGAAATCGGAGTAGGGGTGTATTGTCTGCCCGCCGAGCCAAGGTATCTCTGTGCCGTTGAGGAGCGTGGCACCCCGTGGGCGGGTGTGTAGCGTAGTGACGTGGCAGAGGTGGCAGCCGGCTTGGTAGAACATCTGTTCACCGCGTTTCACCTGTGGGTCGTTGATGTTTCTGCGCGCAGGCACGCTGAGGCAGTGTAGGTAGAGGTCTACGTTTTCCATCTCTTCTGTGCTTACGTCAAGTTGGTCGTAGGAGAGGCCCATCATTGACCCCTCTTTCATCTGTGATTGTCCCTCGCAGATCTCTTCGGGATAGCGGCTGTTGGTCACTCCCATATCGCTGCTGAAACCGAGTTCCACGGTGAGGTCGGCGTGTTGTGCCTTGTTGCCGCTGAGTCCCAGTTGCAGACGTCCGCGCTCGTTGATATAGTTGGCGCGTCCGCTGATGCCCCATTCGGGATAGTTGCTGCGCTTGGCCAGTGTTTCTATCTCTTCCCGGTCGAGAGCCATCATCTGTCCCATTCCTACGTGGCGCAGCGGTATGCGAACGGTGCAAAAGAGGTCGTTGGGACTGATCTCGTCGGCGTACCAGTCGGTAATGGTATAAACGGGGTAGCAGAGCTCGTATTCTTCGCCATCGGGGAACGTATAGGTTTGGTACACCTTGTCAATCTTTACCTTACCCTCGGCACTGACGCCAAGAATGCTCTGGTCGTGAAGCACACGTCCGTAGTCGGGGAAGAAAGCCCCATTCTTTCGGGTGATATAGATGAGTGCCGAGGTAAATCCTGTAGAGCCCGAGCCTTCGCTGCTCCAGAGTGCCGGCTCGGTGCGTCCGGCGTTGCGGTGGCACGAACCGCAGGAATACCCGGCATAAACGGGGCCGAGGCCACCGCCGTAGGCTCCGTTCGTGGCACTGGTGCGCACGTTGTCGTAGAGTTTGTCGCCGCGTATAAAACGTGTCTTATACTTACCCGTACACCAATCGGCCTCGGTGTCGAAAGCATACGAGGAGCGCAGGAAATTGGTGGCGGTTCCTGCTGAGAGTGCATAGCCGTTGGGTACTACAATGTCGTCCACGTCAAGCCCGTCTTCGTCGTCGCACGCCAGTAGGAATGCTAAGGGGAGGCACAGAAGTAATGATTTTAGGATTAACCGCATCGTTATGAGTATGGTTTAGTTTTTTGCTGAGCGGGGTCTTTCTTCCCCCTTTTTCAGTCTTATTGATTTTTTGCACAAATTGGAAACACGTCTTTTTATCAACGTGTTTCCAATGTATGCTGTGGTTTGAGATACCCACGCTGTAGGCATTACGCCTATTGTTGCAGGTAGGGTTTAAGCGTCTTGCTGAGGAAGTCCTCAAGGTCGGCGCAGGCTTCCATCGCTGCCACTGTTTTAGCATCGGTGATGTTGTTGCGCAATGGTGCGGGGATTTGCTGAATAGCATTGTAGGCATTGTTGATAGCATCTACCACGCGCTGGTGCATCTGCGGGTTTACAGCAAGAATCTTCGCAGCGAGGCTGTTGTCGTCGATGCTCCCATCACGGCTTCCGTAGTAGGCGTTGCGGATGGAAAGGATATTGTTGCTGTAGTCGTCGATGGAGTGCCAGCTGTACCACGATTCTACGGCGTAGAGTGCCTCGGTGGTCTGTCCGGCGATATAAAAGTTGTAGGGGTCGCCAATCTTTGAGCTACCTACCTCGTTGGCGATATCTGCGCAGCCGTCAATGATTTGCTCTAAGCAGTTCAGCGCCGATTGATAGCCCGAGCGACCGTCGTGAGCCAGGAATAATGTCTTATAGCTGTCGCCACCATTGTAGGAGGTGTTCCAGTCAGCGTAGAGCGTCTTAGAGTCGTTGAGCAGGCGCAGTGCTACAGCTTTCATATAAGCACCCCACTTGGCGGCGTTCTCTGCGGTGCAGTTGATTTCGGCGGGATCGTCGTCGCTGGCTTCAGCCTCTATCTTGCGTGCTTCGCCATTCTTGAAGATAAGGAACTCCAGCGTGTGGAAGCCACGTAGCGATTGTGCATTGGCGATGGCTAAGGCATGTTCCGTAGGATTGTCCTCATCGAGTTCCTCGAAATCGCCCTCCCAGTCGAGTACGCTGTAGTCTTGGTTGTTCATTACTGTTACAATGCCATCTTGGTCAAGTGGCCAAGAATCCATATTGGGGTCAAGACCTTTGTCGGCTACGGGGCCAAAGAGGAATGCCTCGCTTGTCTCCCACGGCTCGCGTGCTTCCATCCAAGCATTGGCACACGTTTCGAATGCCTCATCGCTCGGGGCGTTGACAAACTGGCAGACTGCATCGTAGAGAGCTGAGTTTTTTGCTACGAGGTCTGCGTAGGTGGGAATAACTACGTTGTTGACGTAACTGGCCACAACGGGGTCAAGTGCTTCGTCGCTTGTCTCAATGGGATCGCCCCAGGTTGTTCCGTTACTGTCGTTGTCGCTATCGCTGCAGGCGGTGAACGAAAGAGTGATGCCTATAGCACACAGTGCTACAAGAAAGAAATTCTTTTTCATTTTGGTTTGTTGGTTTTATATAGTTGTTGTTTTATTTCTTGAAGAACCAGCCTACGTAGGCCAAGCCGATGCTCCACTCGTTCTCGCTGTTGTAAGTCCCTTTGCCAAACATCTTGGCGGTGCCAATCTGGCGTGTGGTATAGTCGGCTTTGACTACGAGGTTGGGCAGTGGTTTCCAGTTTAAGCCTATTTGCCACAGGCTCACTTGGCAGCGTGCATCCATTGTTGATGCGGTGGTCTGGCCTTTTTCCTGCGGGTTATAGTATTCGTAATGGGCGAAGGGGTAAACCACGGGCATATTGTCTGTCCAGTTCAGTGCGCTACATATTTCGTGTAGGTTGAAGCCCACCTCGGCACTCCACGTCAAGGCACGTTTGGCTACGTAGGGTGTGCGATTGTAGGGCGAGGCTTTGCTGTAGAGGCGGTTCACGATGCTGATGGCATCGGCATTGTGGACATTTCCGCTCAGTATGTTGGCACGTGCGGTGACATATCGCCCGATGTATTGTCCGTCTAAGTTCCAGATAAAGACGGGCAGGGAGCCATAGGCTTTATAGGTGATCAGTTTGTCGCAGTTCTTTCCCGCGTTGGCCACATAGTACATACTTCCGCCGAGGCGCAGACCCGGCACGCCCACCCAGTCCAGACGCACCACATAGGCCGGGCTGGTAAAGTTGTCGCTTTCAAAATAGCCTTGCTTGCCTTTCTGTATCCAGTTGTACTTATCAAAGCCGTTTGGGTTGGCACCGGCCACTACCTGTGCTTCGTAGTCGAATGTAGCCATTGCGCTGCCTACACGTCCAAATACAGAGATACCCGTTTCGTGCCATGTGCTGGGCAGGATTGTCGTCTCACCCTCGGGGCGGCGTGTGCCGAAGAAGAATATCGGCTCGTGGTGGCTGTTTGTCAAGCCTACGGGTACGATTAAATGTCCCGCGCGGATGTTGAGCCACGGGGCATGCGAGTAGGTTATGTGGAATTGCTCGAGAGCCACCTCGCCGCCTTTTTCTATCTCTGTTTCGTATTCGCCGTTTTCGCTGCCCGTACCCGTTTCTATCTCATATTCCGTACCCGTGCCGCCGGCTTCAAATTCTATCTCTGCGCCTAACGTCCAACGCTTGTTGAACTTATAGTCGAGTGCCAGGACAAAGCGGGGAATGCTTATGTCGGCGTGGTTTACGCGCGAGGAGCCGTTGGCTATACCTGTCCAGCGGTTCAGACCGTAGTCCATACGGCGTGCCAGCACCTCACCGTAGCCGCCGAGGCGGAATTTATAGTCGTCGGGTTGGGTCAGCGTGTCGCCTGGGGCGGGCTTTGACACGGTGGTCTCGGCCACGCTCTCAGTTGTCACGCTCTTATTTGCAAAACCCGTGGCCACGGAGGTCAATAGGGCTGTAGTAAGTAGTAATATACGCATTGTGCTGTGTGTGTTTTCCTGATTTCGTGTGCAAAAGTACGCTCCGCCGTGATGCCTCGCAATACCTAATTTTGGGTAAAAGGGCATACGCGAGAGGGTATTATGGCGAAAAGAACCTTGTTTTGGGGCATAGTTTTTGTAATTTTGCTGCCTGAAACTAGTCGTTGGACGCTTAAGAAAGTACTTGCTCTGACGTATAGAGAAGAACGCTTTGCTGACGAATTTATGTCATTATGATACTTACAAAGATAAAAGCCACGGACAGGATGAGCGATATATTGCAGGGCAACTATATGCTTCTGTTGATGCTCGGACGCTTCGGCATACCACTTGGTTTTGGTGAGAAAACGGTGGAGGAGGTGTGTCAGGAAAACGGTGTTGATACCGATACTTTTCTCGCCGTGGCGAACTTCAACAATGGTGGCTCTGATGCCGCTGAGCCTTTTCGTGAGAAGACGAGTGTGCGCTCGTTGATTACTTATCTGGAAAACACCCACACCTATTTCCTTGACTTCCTCCTGCCGCAGATACGACGTAAACTCCTTGCCGCCATAGACACCGTGGCGGGTGGTAAGGTGGCGTTTCTTATCCTGCGCTTCTTTGATGACTATCAGGCAGAGGTGCGCAAACACATGGCCTACGAAAATTCTAAGACGTTTCCCTATGTGCGCGCACTGCTTGAGGGGAAACGCACGGAGAATTATAGCATTGAAGTGTACAGCCGTGGCCATGCTGCCGTGGAGAGGAAGTTGGGTGAGCTAAAGGCCATTATTATTAAGTATTACCACGGTGGGGGCGATGCCAACCAACTGCTCAGCGCGTTGCTTGACATCTTTCTTTGCGAGACAGACCTCCACCAGCACGAGCAGATGGAAGACCACCTCTTTGTACCTGCTGTGAAACTTCTGGAAGAAAGGGTGGAGTGTGGACAAACAGAGCCGCATCCCGATGTTGCTCGCCCCAAGGACGATGCTCTCTCGGAGCGCGAGAAGGACATCGTGCGTTGCATTGTGCGCGGGCTGACGAACAAAGAAGTGGCAGAGGAGCTTTTTATCTCGGTCAACACTGTGATTACCCATCGCAAAAACATCGCCCGAAAACTCAGCATACACTCTGTTGCCGGCCTCACCATCTACGCTATCGCCGGTGGCTTAGTTTCGCTCGATGACATAAAGATGTAGTAGTACGAGTAGCCTCCTATTCTAAGCGAAGTCCGATTGATCTCAAAAATCAATCGGACTTCGCTTAGAATGTGTCCTACGTATTTTGGACGTAGTGTTTTAGGCGTATAGGTCAAATTGCAGGCTGAAATCTCTGTATCTTGTTGTTTTTCAATGCGTAGAAGTACTTGAAACGCTTTCAGGCCGTTTTGGGTCGGAATAAATCGCTCTATAGGTCAAATTGCAGGCTGAAAAATGCACCTTCTTTTTGGTCATCTCTGCAAAGGTCATTATCTTTGCCCTGCGGCTTGAAGCGTAACGGAGCTCTGCTGGGGAGCAACTCCGCCAGGAATATGGTCGCCGGATATGCATAATGCATTATTCTGAGGAGGACAGTGCGCCTCCTCTTTTTTCATTATGCAATTCCGCATATGC
>CALFJG010000006.1 GCA_937877625.1 uncultured Prevotellaceae bacterium | reverse complement strand
TCCTGCGGTTTCCATAAATTTCTGTTTCTAAAAAGGAAAGCGAAAGAAAGAACGATGCCAGGAATTCGTTATTTCGTTATCCCGTTATAACGTTATTACGGGATAACGGAATAACGTTATAACGTCTTTTCTCTTCTGACGAAACTTGGATTCATCATTATACAAAAGCGGTAGAGACGTTGCTGTTTGCTTTTCGTCCTACCGCTTTTTGTGTGTGGAGTATGTTCGTTGCCTGATTGTTGTTTTGGCTACGTTTTTTTTTATTTGAAGAAGTCTTTTACTGCTTCGTTAGGCACCATTTCTTCTTGGAAGGTGTATGCTCCGGTTTTTGGGCTCTTTACCATTTTGATAACCTTGGAGTAGGAGCGTCCTTCTGTCTTTCCGGTCTGGAGCGATGCTACGGTTTTCTTTGCCATGGTTCGGTAGGGTGTTTATTTGATTTCCTTGTGTACCGTCATACGGCGCAGGATGGGGTTATACTTTTTGAGTTCAAGCCGCTCGGGGTGGTTCTTGCGGTTTTTGGTGGTGATATAGCGCGATGTGCCGGGCAGGCCGCTATTCTTCATCTCGGTGCATTCAAGGATTACCTGCACTCTGTTGCCTTTTACTTTCTTTGCCATAGCTTTGTTTAGCTGTTAAGTATTCTAACTTCTTTGCAATAGCCTTTTGCCACTGCATTTTTGAGTGCGGCATCGAGGCCGATTTTGTTGATGAGGCGCAATCCTGCGGCACTAACTCGGAGGCTGATCCAGCAGTCTTCCTCTACATAGTAAAACTTCTTCTTGAACAAGTTCACCTCAAAGCGGCGCTTGGTGTGGCGGCGGGAGTGTGAAACGTTGTTACCGTTTTGGGCTTTCTTGCCCGTGATTTGACAAATCTTAGACATTGTTGCTGTTGTTCTTTTATTGTTTCAGCGTAGTGTTTGGCCGGGCTATCGCTGTTGTCGGGTTGTGATGCCGTGGCCGGATGGAGAAGAGTGTGAGAAAAGACTTGGGGGGTCGTTTTTCAACGCGCAAAAATACGCGTTTTTTTGTTCTTTGCAAGTATTCCGCTTGCTTTTTTAGTCTTTTCGCTGTCTTATGTATGAGTTTTTTACGAAAAATGCGCCTTGAGGGGCGCATTTTATTGTGTTTTGTAAGAAGATAAGATTGTTTTACGCCTCGGCTTTAGCGGTGCATGTTTCGGCGATGTAGTCGCGCAGCATACGTATGGCCACCGCCGTGGCATTGGCGAGGTTTTTCTCGCGTCCGTTGTCTTCGGAGATGAGGCGTGTTTCAAGATGTTCGGCGTTGCCCACTGCTATCCAGATGTTGCCGATGATAACGCTGCTGTTCACGGCATCACTGCCGCCGGGGCCGGCATAACCTGTTATTGCCACGGCATAGTCGCTCTTAAAGAGTTTGTTTGCGCCAATCACCATTTCGCGTGCCACTGCTTCGCTCACCACGCTGTGTTCGGCAATGGTGTCGACACCGACGCCGAGCATTTCTTGTTTGATATCGTTTTGGTAGCATACGAGGCCGCCTCTGAAGTAGTTGCTGCTACCGGGGATAGCGGTGATAAGGCTACTCAGGCGTCCGGCGGTGCAACTCTCTGCGGTGGAGAGTGTTTTGTGGGCTGTCCACATACGCTCGTTGATTTCTTTGCTGATAAGTTTGAGGTCGAAGTCCATAGGTTTTTAGAGTTTTGATTTATATACAGTGAATGAGCTTTATTCGTGGGTGTGCTGTTTAGATGTGCGTCCGTGCGAACGCCGGTTTGCTCAGCGGGCAGAAGTCGCGGGCTTGTGCTTTATAGTAGCCTGCCTGTGCTATCATAGCGGCGTTGTCGGTGGTGTAGGCGAAGGGCGGGATATATACGTTCCAGCCTTTTTCATCGCGCCGTTTGAGGAATGCTTGTCGCAATGCGGTATTGGCCGATACCCCTCCGCTGAGCGCAACGTGGTTGATATGAGTTTCTCGTACTGCGCGGTCGAGCTTTTGCATCAGGATATCTACTACGGTGTGTTCTACACTGGCGGCGAGGTCATTGAGGTGTGCCTGTATGAAGTCGGGCTCTTGTTTTAGCCTGTCGCGTAAGAAATAGAGGAAACTCGTTTTGAAGCCGCTGAAACTATAATTTAAGCCTTGTATAGCGGGTTTAGCAAACTCGTATGCGCGGGAGTTGCCTTGTCGTGCCAGACGGTCAATAATGGGTCCTCCGGGATAGCCGAGGCCCATTATCTTCGCGCTTTTGTCAAGGGCTTCGCCGGCGGCATCGTCGATGGTCTGTCCGAGAATGTGCATCTTCTCTGAGGCCTCTACGCGTATAATCTGTGAGTTGCCTCCACTAACGAGCAAGCAGAGGAAAGGGTAGGGCGGCAGCGGACGCTCATCATCGGCGGTACGCACGAAATGTGCGAGTACGTGTCCTTGTAGGTGGTTCACCTCAATGAGTGGAATGCCGAGCGACAGGGCGAGTCCTTTGGCGAACGACACCCCTACGAGCAACGAACCCATCAGCCCCGGGCCGAGCGTCACGGCGACAGCACTAATTTCCTCTTTTGCCACGCCGGCTTGTTTGAGTGCGCTTTGTACCACAGGCACGATGTTTTGTTGATGGGCTCGTGAGGCGAGTTCGGGTACCACGCCGCCGTATTGCTCGTGTACGGCCTGCGACGCGGTGACATTGCTTAGCAACACACCATCACGTACCACGGCGGCACTCGTGTCGTCGCAACTGGATTCTATGCCGAGGATAGTTAGCACGATGAGGAATGATTGTTTGAAAAGGACGCTTTAAGTGGTTTTATCTGTGTGGACTTATGCTCTTTCTATGGCTGTCTGCTTTTATCGGTCTCTTGGCAATCATTTGTTTCTATCTCTTCCGCAAGGGTGTCTATTAAGCAGCGAGCCGATGACTTCACCTGTTGCGATATAGCACAACATTTTTTCAGCCCATTTTATAGCCCCTCCCTTAATGTGTGAGTATTTCCAACCCGTCGTTGGTTACTAAGAACGTGTGTTCCCACTGTGCGCTGGGGAGTTCGTCCTCGGTAACTACCGTCCAGCCGTCTTCTTCGTCTATAAATACTTGCCACGTACCCATATTAATCATCGGTTCAATAGTAAACACCATTCCTGGCACGATAAGCATACCATCTTTGTGAGTGTTGTAGTGATCCACCTCTGGGTCTTCGTGAAACTCGTTTCCCACACCGTGTCCTGCCAAGTCGCGTACCACGCCATAGCCATTGCGGTGTGCATGGCGTGCGATGGCTTTGCCGATGTCGCCGATAAATCCCCAGGGCTTAGCGGCTTTCATCCCGATGTCTAAACACTCGCGTGCCACACGCACGAGGCGTTCCTTTTCGGGTGTTGTGTGTCCGCCGATGATAAACATACGCGAGGCATCACTGAAATAGCCGTTGAGTATAGTGGATACGTCCACATTGATGATGTCGCCCTCTTCCAAAATCTCGTCCTCCGAGGGTATTCCGTGGCATACCACTTCGTTGACGCTTGTGCATACGCTCTTTGGGAAGCCTTCGTAGTTGAGCGGGGCGGGAATAGCACCGTGTCCTACGGTGTAGTCGTAAACTAAGCGGTCGATTTCGGCGGTGGACATACCGGGGTGTATCTCGCTCTCCACGAGGTCGAGTACGCCAGTGTTTATTACACCACTGCGGCGTATGCCTTCAATTTGTTCCGGCGTTTTGATGAGTTTTGGTGAGGGTACGAGTTTGCCGCGGTTTTGATAGGAAAGAATGCGGCGGTCGAAGTCGGTGATAGGTCTATCCTTCGGTACAAACCAGTTTCGCTTGATGTGTTTTGCCATTAGAATGTCATTTGTTCCAATAACGCTTCTTTGTTTTTGGATTTGTGGTGCAAAGTTAGCAAAAGTTGCGCGTGTGTATCGGTTCGTAGCTGTAAATTGTATGTATTGTCTTGATTTTTACGCCACTTTTTCTTTGCGCTCGTCTTGCACGGCATTGCTTCGCTATGGCAGGTTTCTGTTCGACCGCCACAAACAAAAACTGTGTGTTTTGTTTTTGTTTGCGACGGCCTTGCACTATCTTTGCACGCGCTAAGGGAAAAGTGGCGCAGACACTCCTTATTTATTTATACACGGTAAAGCAACTGATGGAACAAAACGGAGCGGATAGGTGGCAAGTGTGTTTAGACACGTTGCGCAGTAGTATGCCAACCAAGACATTCGACACGTGGATAGCGCCGTTGCGCTTCGTGTCGCTAAAAGGCAACGACCTCACCGTCGCCGCTCCCAACCGCTATGTACACGACTTTATAGAGGAACACTGCATCACGCCTCTGCGCCACGCGCTGATTGATGCCTTTGGTCCGCACGTTCGTTTGCTCTATAGCATTCCTAAAGAAACCGACACAGCACCGAAGAGCAACCTGTTTGACCTCTCGCAGCCCGTGGAAAAACCGCGACCGAAATTCAATCCTAATCTCAATCGCAACTACACCTTTACTAACTTTCTTGAGGGTGAGAGCAACAAATTGGCACTTACGGTGGCACGTACCATAGCACGCAATCCCGACCAGGTGACATTTAATCCTTTCTTTCTTTTCGGCCCGTCGGGCATTGGCAAGACCCACTTAGCTAATGCAATCGGTATGGCTTTGACAGAAAACTTCCCCGACAAGCGCGTACTCTTTGTACCCGTTCATCTCTTCCAGACGCAATACACCGAGGCGGTGCGCACGGGGCGTTTCAACGACTTTATGGGTTTTTATCAGAGCATTGACGTGCTGATAATCGATGATGTTCAAGAACTCGTCACCCCTAAGACACAACAGGCTTTCTTCCACATCTTCAACCACCTACATCAAAACCAGCGTCACATTATCATCACCAGCGACCGTGCCCCTGCACAACTCTCGGGGCTTGAGGAACGTATGCTCACACGCTTTAAGTGGGGTATGACCGCTGAGATAGAGCGTCCCGATATGCAGCTTCGTAAGGACATCCTGCGTGCAAAGACGTATGTTGATGGTCTTACGCTCGACGACGAGGTATTAGACTTCATAGCTCAGAACGTCACCGGCAGTGTGCGCGAGCTGGAGGGAGTGGTAAATAGCCTGATGGCTTTTAGTATTACACTCGGCGGCGAGATAGACTGCCAGTTGGCGGCATCTATTATTTCCAAGACTGTCCACGCTCCGTCGCAGATAGAGATAGCCGATGTAATAGCTGCCGTATCGAAGCATCAGGGTGTCTCGCGCCGCGATATGGCCTCCAAGAGCCGCAAGCAGCCTATCGTTTCCGCACGTCACATGGCAATGTATCTGCTGAAGAAACACCTCAACCTGCGATATTTGGAGATCGGCGAAGCCCTCGGCGGACGAGACCACAGCACAGTGCTTCACGCCCTTCGTCAGGCTGAGAACCGACTAACACAAGATGCTGCTTGGCGAAAGAGTGTGGAGGAGATAGAAGCCAAACTACATAGTTAGCCTACCTTCGTTGTTGCAAGAAGAGTTGGTAGTAATTTGCGCTAATGAAAACCACAAACCCTGTAATCGCACTTTCTTTGGATTACAGGGTTTGTGGTTTCTTGTATGCGTTAGGGCGTTATAGCCCCTCTACCGTGTTGTCAAACACGCGTCGCAGCACATCTTGTGCAATGTCTATGTCGGTAAGGCTCAGCCCGCGTAGCGACTCGCGCTGTGTGATAAGTGCTATTTTTTCAGCTCGCTCCTTCACGGCGCGTCCGTGGCGGGTGAGGAAGATAAGGTTGCTGCGACGGTCGTTAGGGTTGTCGCGACGTTCCACGAGCTTGTTGCGCTCCATAGCATCAATAATGCGCGTCATAGAGGGCTTGTCCTTAAACACTTTGTCACACAAGACACGTTGCGACACCATATCCTGCTGTGACAGATAGAACAACACCGTCCATTGCTCGGGCGTGATACCCAAGCCGCTACGCGTGAAGTTGCGCTGCAACTTACGGTTGATGGCGGCAAATACTTTGCCGTTGAGAATAGCGAAGATAAGGCTAACGTCGAAGTCCATAGTTTTTGCGAGAATGTTTTTTGTGAGGCAAAGTTTATTCGGAAGCAGATAGAATGAGTTCGGAGAGTGTGGGGTGTGCGTGGATGGTGGTGCGCAGTTGTTCTACTGTGCCGCCCACAGCCATTAGCACCGCCACTTCGTGAACCAGGTCGGCGGCATGCGCTCCGAGTACTTGGCAACCCAGTAGCGTGCCGTCCTCGCCACTGACAAGTTTCACCATTCCCTCGTCGCTACCCATAGCGAGCGACTTGCCATTGGCGCGATAGAAACTCTTTCCCACATGGCAAGCCACGCCGGCAGCTTTGAGGTCGTCCTCACTACGTCCTACGGTAGCCACCTCGGGTACGGTGAATACAGCTGCTGGCACGAGTGAGAGATCGGCGGTGCGCGCCGTGCTGGCGGTGATGTGATGTAGGGCGCGGTAGCCTTGGAACGTTGCGGCGTGTGCCAGAGGGCAAAGACCATTCACGTCGCCGATAGCGTAGATACCCGCCACGTTGGTTTGCATATCGTTGTCAACGTGGATGCCACGCGGAGTAAAGTCGATGCCTGCGTCTTCCAGCCCAATGCCGTGTAAGCGTGGGGCGCGCCCCACAGCCATCAATACCACATCGGCCTCAAGGCGTTGTTCTTTACCTTTCTCGGAGAACACCACGACACTGCTTTCGGACAGCTCCTCTATCGCGGTTACCGCTGCCCCTACGTGGAAATCTACGCCACGTTTTTTCATTGATGTGCGCAAGCGCTTTGCAATGTCTTTGTCGATGGCGGGAAGGATTTCTTTGCAATACTCCACCACGCTCACCTGCGAGCCAAAAGCATTGAAGATGCTTGCAAACTCCATTCCTATTACCCCGCCGCCTATTACACAGAGACGTTTTGGCAGGGTTGTTGCGGCGAGCAGTTCCGTACTCGTCACGACATCACGGCTGTTAGCACCGGGAATAGGAAGGTATTTCGTTTCGCTGCCCGTAGCAATGATGATGTGTTTGGCTTGAAGTGTCTCGTGTGTGCCATCTGTTTTCTCTACCACCACGTTGTGCTCGGCATCAATCTTTCCGTGTCCTTCAATGAGAGTAATGCCTGGTTTGGTGAGCAGTCCGCGTACGCCCTGCACCAGCTGTGCTACCACGTTGTCTTTGCGTGTTATGGCAGTGGCGAGGTCGAAGCTCACACGGCCTGTTTCTACGCCATACGTAGCGGCTTCCCTTGCCTCGGTGAGCAACTCTGCACTGCGACATAGACATTTCGTCGGGATGCAGCCTTGGTTCAGACATGTGCCGCCTGGCGTAGCGGCTTCTATGATAGTTGTTTGCAAACCCAGTGCGGCGGCGCGCACTGCGGTTTCGTAACCGCCGGGGCCTGCGCCAATAATGATTAGGTCGGTCATAGGGATAGACAATCTATAAAAGAATAAAGAGCGAAAAAATAATGTGCTTTGTTTTGCGCCGCTAAAATAGTGAATAATTGCGTATGCAACAAGTTTGGCACTGAAAAAGCGTGTATTCGGGCGAAACAAAAGGGTTGGCACGTGACGTATGCTTTATTTTCGTACTTTTGCCCCTGCTTATGAACCGTTCTTTTGCCTTTTTCCTTTTTATACTCTTTCTCGCTCTCGGTCTTTCGGGCTGCGGTGGCGATAAGGTCAATAGGCTTGCTACACCGACCGACACCCTTGCACAACAGCATAAACCCGTGTGGGACTTGGACAGCATCCTCTCCTGCGGTGAAATAGTAGTTGCCACCTTGCACGGTGCGGACACTTATACCGCTTTCGACGACACTATAATAGGTTTGCAATACGCCCTTGCCGATAGTTTGGCATCACATCTCGGAGTTCGTTTGCGGGTGGTAGTAGCACCCGATACCGCTGCTTTTCTTTCTTTGGCTCATAACGACAGCATAGATGTTTATGCCCTCTGGCTTAATGCCGCAGCCCTCGATACATTACCCGTCACCCCGTCAGCCCCGCGCGACACCCTGACCCGAGGCTCTTGGGCAGTGCGACAAGGAGCTACCGCCCTCGCCGAGGCTTTGGAGGAGTGGGCCACCGCGGAGCTTTGCGACAGCGTGGAGGCGCGTCTCTTTCGTTTCCTCAGGCAGCGCGGAAGTATCAGGAAACACGTCCAAGCCCCGTATATCAGTCTTGAAAAAGATATTATTTCAATCTACGATGCACTATTCAAAGACGCAGCAAAGGCTACCGGTTGGGACTGGCACTTAATTGCCGCTCTTTGCTACGAAGAGAGCGGCTTTGATCCCAATGCGGTGAGTGGGGCAGGGGCACGCGGACTGATGCAGGTGATGGACTACACCGCAGCGAACTATGGCGTGTCCGACTTCTTGGAACCGCGTCAGAATGTATCTGTGGCGGCGTGCCATCTGAAAGATATTATCAACGATTTTTCCGACATCCACGACCGCTACGAGCGGATGAAGTTTGTGGTGGCGGCCTACAATTGCGGTGGCGGCCACATACGCGATGCCCAGGAACTTTGCCGGCGCGAAAACGGCAACGTACAATCGTGGCAGGACGTGAGTCGCTATTGCCTCTTCCTCTCGCGTCCCGAGGGCTATCGCCATCCCGCTGTGCGTCACGGTGTTATGATAGGCGAAGAGACCGTGATGCACGTCATTAAGGTGATGCGCCGCTGGGAGCAGTATATTAAACACTTGCCTACCTCCGTGCCACGCTACCCCGACGACAAAGGCTTATCTGTTGATACCGCCTCACTCATTGTCACACCCGAGGCACGTGCCGCTACAGCGCGTCCCCACCCGCAGCCACAAAAGGCGCGTCCCAACCGCTTCACACAAGGCACGCAGATACTCGGCCCAAACGACCCACGCTTGCTACACGTTGCAGGTGATACTTCAACAAGCAAGTGATTCTCTAATTGATACCCCCCCCAACAAATGCTATTGTCCTTTTTAGGAAGCGGTTGCAAATAGCATCCTTTATATGCTCTCCCCCTCTGAAATCTCCGCGATTGTTCAAGATGTGGTAGCCGAGACAGATGTGGCTCGCGGCTATGGCGTATTGTACGACGTGATGCAAGCCCTGCTTGCTACCGCTACGTCAGGAGACTCCCTGCGTTACACCTCGTTATTCACCCAGTTGGCGATGGTGTGTAAGCAACGCGGCATTCAGCTTCGCGATATCGATGCCGTGCGCCGCCGTGCTGAGAGCGTGCTGAAAGGCGATAATCCTCCCGCGCTCTCAACGCTTAAAACTGATACCCACATTGTGATGTCTTTTATGGAGGCATTGCAGAATGAAAATGGTTCTAAGAAAAAACACAGTAAGCAGGCAGATAGGCAATTACCTACACAACTGTCCGAAACACCCGCTGGTTTTCGTGCTGTGGTGATGAGTACAGATGCAAGCGGTGTGAGCGTACTTACCGAGTTTGGCGACACGATGCTGCTCACTACCACGGAATTGATGCAGCCGACACATTCACTCCTACATAAGGGATTGACGTTGAACCTTATAGACTGCGAGGTGAGCAATAGCAGGCTTTGTGCGCGCTATATTATAATAGAACCCGACTATCTCTTAGACATCAGCACTCTTGCCGGTTGTATGGCTTACTACGGCGAAACACCACAAAACTATCTGCTTCGCCTCCTCTCTCCACGCGAAACCTCGTGTGCTATTGTCTTGGGTAACGTGGCCAACGAGTTTGTTGACAGCGTTGTTCATGCTCCTGCCGAGGCTCGTCCCGAGGATATTCAACGCGCGGCCCTGCGAAAGGCTTTTGCCGATGCGCCGCTCGATTTCCTTTCCCTTGGCGATGGGTTGGGAAAGGGTTTTGCCCGTGCGCAACAGGAGCAGTTTGAGCATATCTATCGAGGTTTGCATACCGATTTTAGCACGCCAGCGATAGGGCTGCGGCGCGAGGACTTGATGCTTGAACCCACGTTGCTCTGTCCGGCGCTGGGGCTAAGTGGGCGTTTAGATATGATGAGTGCCGATGGGCGTACGGTGGTGGAACTAAAGAGCGGACGTGCGCGTGAGACGACACCCCTTGAGCCGCAGCGTATGCATCGTATGCAACTCCTGCTCTATGCCGAAATGATGCGGCGTAACTTTGGTGTGCGACCAGCCGAAATCACTGCTTATCTATGGTATTCGCGCTATCCGACCTTAATGCCTCAACGACGTGCTTATGCCGCAGTGACCGATGCCCTAAATCTGCGCAATCGCATCGTGTTAATGATGCAGTATATCGCCTCCCACGGTGCTGAGCGTGTACTCAAACTACTCACTCCCGAGGCCCTCAATGTGCGTGGCTGCGACGATAGCATTTACCACCGCCTCTTTCGTCCGGAGCTGGAGCGTGTCTGCCGTCCGCTGCAAACGTTGGACGAAACAGCAAAAACGTACTTCTGTGCTTTTGCCCGTTTCTTGGCGCGTGAACTGTGGATGGGCAAGACCAGCGATGGGCGTCCGTTTTCTACACGTGGTTTTGCGCGTACCTGGTCACAGGGTGCGATGAGTAAGATAGCGTCAGGCGAGATGCTCGCCAACCTGCGTTTTGTGGCCGCCGAGCAACAATCGATAGCCACTGGCAATGACACGCTCTTTGCTGGTGGGTCTTCGACTCTTTCGGGTGTCATCTCTTTTGCTATAGATGCGCAAGAGAACAATGTTACACCCTCGTTCCGTGCAGGCGATGCCGTGATACTCTATCGGTGGTCGGCACCGCAGGCCACAGCCATCAACCAGCCGCTCTATCGTGCTTTTGTGGTAGATATTACATCCGCTTTCCTCAGGCTACGTCTGCTTTATCCTCAGAGTACGCGCCGCTTTACTGATCCCACGACACGCTATGCTGTAGAACACGACCATATGGACGTTGGTGTAGCGAGCGGTTTTGAGGGGTTATGGCATTTTGCCGCTACGTCAGCGATGCGTCGCGATTTGTTGCTCGGCAGGCGGCGGGCACGTACCACAGCACCGGTACCGGTGTTTGTAACGACAAATCCTGCCGTGGACAACATTGTGGCACGTGCGCTCTCCGCCCCAGACTATTTCCTGCTTGTCGGCCCCCCCGGGACGGGGAAAACCAGTGTGGCACTGCGTGCCTTGACGCTCAATTTTCTTGCGTCATATATATATAATAAGGAGCAAACGCCTCAGCCCGCGCTCTTACTCACCGCATACACCAATCGTGCTGTGGACGAGATTTGTGCTATGCTGGAGGAGGCCAACGTGCGCTATGTTAGGATAGGCAATGCCGCCAGTTGTGGCGAGGCTTTTCAGCCACGCTTGCTGAGCGAGTTAGTGAAAAACCGCAGCCGCCACGAACTGCGCGTACTGCTTGATGCCGTGCCTGTCGTGGTAGGTACGGTGCTAACTCTTTCGCGACGTATGGAGCTCTTTCGTGTGAAAAGGTTCGCACGCGTGGTGATTGATGAGGCATCGCAAATCTTGGAGCCACAGTTGCTGACGCTTCTTTGTGCTACCGACGACAACGGAGAACCCTATCTTCCGAGTTTTGTGATGGTGGGCGACCACAAACAACTCCCCGCTGTGGTGTTGCAAGCAGAGGAGCAGACCGTGGTGTCAGATGCTACGTTACAACGCGCCGGGCTTTTTGATTTGCGCTCTTCGCTCTTTGAACGCCTCTATCGCCTTGCGCAGCGCGACGGACTTACATCGCTCGTTGCTACACTAACCCACCAGGGGCGTATGCATCCCGATGTGGCGGCGTATGCTTCAAAGGCTTTCTATGGCGGTGCGTTACTGCCCGTGCCGTTACCCCACCAACAAGCCATACTACAACTCCCCGCGCCGTGTGATGCGTGGGAGCATTTTGCTGTATCCACGCGCTTAGGATTTATTGACGTGACAGAGGCTGATGCCTCCGACAACTTTAAGACCAATAACCCGCAAGCACGTGCCACGGCACGCCTGATACGTGCCTTGTGCGATATTTATAGACGCGCCGATGCCAAATTCGACGCCGCGCGGCAAGTAGGCGTTATCGTGCCGTTTCGTGCGCAGATAAATCGTGTGCGTCAGGCTTTACGCGAGCAAGGTGTTGCGCAGGCCGAGCAAATGACTATAGATACTGTGGAGTGCTACCAAGGTTCGCAACGCGACATCATCGTGTTCTGTACCACTGTCTCGCGTCCTTGGCAACTTGCTATGATAAGTTCTCCCGTGCTTATCAATGGCCAACAAGTAGATCGCAAACTCAATGTAGCCACCACACGTGCGCGCCTACAGTTTTTTATGGTGGGAAATGCCGAACTACTAAGCCGTAGCTCGCTCTATGCCGCCCTTATCAAGCAATCTGCTGCGGCAGACTTATTAAGGGGTGTCCTATAAATTAGGGTTTATGCTCTTTCTGTGATTGACTGCTTTTTGTCGCTCTTGGGCTTTTTTGCTTTAACTTCTCTCCCGACACTTGAATCATAACCGCATCAACGACGTGAGCAGGGCAAAAGCGGGAAAGAGAAAAGAGGTCGGACGGAGTTTAAGCATAGTCCGATTGATTTTAAACTCGAGTGCTTTGATTTTAAAATCAAAGGCTTTGATTTCAAAATCAAAGGCGTTGATTTTAAAATCAAAGCACTCGAGTTTTTTCGCGGACGCACTATGTTTAAACACGGTCGGACTCTGGGAGTACGCGCGGCCTCGCCTGCATAGAGGAACGCACGCGGCTCGCCTGCAAAATGATGCAGGCGAGGATGCCGGTGGGAACGCACGCGGCTCGCCTGCAAAATGATGCAGGCGAGCCGCCTATGTTCCCAGAGGGTTGACCTTGGTAGCTTTACCTACGACACTGATAGGCTTTCACTACTTCCTAAAACTTGGATGAGAATACTATTTAGCCGCGTTAGGCTTGATAAGTAAATATAGCGTCTTTCACCGCTTTCACGTCGTCAAGGCGCGTGACAGGCGTGTGATGCGGCGCTGATTTCACGTTTTGCGGGTTGCTCTTTGCTTCTTCAGCAATTTGTATCATTGCAGCGATGAAGGCATCGAGCGTGTCTTTGCTCTCTGTTTCCGTGGGTTCTATCATTAGGGCTTCGTGGAAGAGCAGTGGGAAATAGATAGTAGGTGCATGGAAGCCGAGGTCGAGCAAACGTTTTGCCACGTCAAGTGTTGTTACGTGTGTATCGTCGTGGTGGTCTCCGCCATATTCGGGTCGTAGGCCGTCAAACACAAACTCGTGTTTGCAAAGGCCATCAATAGGTAGGAGGTAGTGTTGTTTGAGCTTCTCCTTAATATAATTGGCATTGAGCACCGCGAGGCGTCCGGCCATCTTAAATCCGTCGCGTCCCAAAGCAAGCAGATAGGCGTAGGCACGAACTATGATGCCATAGTTGCCGAGGAAAGTACTGATGCTCCCGAGGGCTTTGTCGTTATATTCAAGAGTGAACGTGTCGTCCTCTTTACGTACCACACGTGGGTTGGGCAAGAACTGTTCCAGCCCTTTGCGCACACCTACCGGTCCGTCGCCGGGCCCGCCGCCGCCGTGAGGGGTAGAAAATGTTTTGTGCAGGTTGATGTGCATCACGTCAAAACCCATATCGCCCGGGCGACACACGCCGAGCATAGGGTTGAGGTTTGCTCCATCGTAGTACATCAATCCGCCACACTCATGCACCAGGCGTGCTATCTCAGGTATTTCGGTCTCAAAGATGCCGAGTGTGTTGGGGTTGGTCATCATCATTCCGGCGATGTCGTCGCCGAGCAGCGGTTTAAGGTCTTCCACATCTACGGTGCCGCGTTCTGTGCTTTTTACTTCCACGATTTGCAGTCCGCACACGGCAGCCGAGGCGGGGTTTGTGCCGTGAGCCGAGTCGGGTACGATGATTTTTGTGCGTTTCTCGTCGCCACGGCTGCGGTGGTAGGCGCGGATAATCATTAAGCCCGTGAGTTCGCCGTGGGCACCAGCGTAGGGATTTAGTGTGAACTCCGAAAGTCCGGCTATCTCCGAAAGCATCTGTTGTTCTTCGTAGTAGAGTCGGAGGGCACCTTGTGTGGTGTTGTCGGGCTGTGCTGGATGGAGGGTGGTGAATGCGGGCAAAGCAGCCATCTCCTCGTTGATCTTGGGGTTGTATTTCATTGTGCAACTGCCAAGGGGATAGAAACCCGTATCTACGCCGAAGTTGTTGTTTGACATATTGGTGTAGTGGCGTGCCACGGTTTGTTCATCGGCCTCGGGCAGGGCGGGTGCTTCTTCGCGTAGCACATTGGCGGGGAGTGCATTTAAGCCTTTGGCGTTTATGTCGCAAGGTGGCAGGCTGTAGCCTTTGCGTCCGGGGCGCGAGAGCTCAAAGATAAGTGTGCCGTATATCTTGTTGTTCATAACAATGCAGTGTCTAAGCGGTTAGGATTTGTATGAGTTTATCGGTCTCGGCTTTGGTGCGTTGCTCGGTAACGCAGAGGATTAGTCCATCGGTTTCGTCCTGTACGCCGGCCAGGTAGCCTGCCTCTGCTGCGCGGCTGATGAGTTGGGCTGCGGGAGCGGCTTTACATGTTAGGCGGAACTCGTTAAGGAAAGGTTGGTCGGGGTAGGTGAGTGCAAATTGTCCGCTATTGACGAGTGCTTCGGCAAGGTAGTGTGCTCCTTTGCAAGATGTGTCGTTCACTTCGCGCAGTCCGCTCGGCCCCATCAGGCTGAGGTATGCGGCTACATAGAGGCACATCATTCCTTGCGCGGTGCAAATGTTTGATGTGGCTTTCTCGCGGCGGATATGTTGCTCGCGTGCTTGCATAGTAAGCACAAAGGCACGTCGTCCCTCGGTGTCTTCCGTTTGTCCTACGATGCGGCCAGGCATCTTGCGAATAAGTGCGTTTTTAGCACACAGATAGCCGATGTAAGGACCTCCGTAGCCGAGGGGTATGCCCAAACTTTGTGCATCGCCGCAAGCGATGTCGGCCCCCCACTCGCCGGGCGACTTCAAAACGCCGAGCGGACTTGCTGGGCCGCTGACGATGAGCAGTGCTTTTTGTGCGTGTACTTCATCGGCCAAACCGCTGAGGTCTTCCACTATGCCGTAATAGTTGGGCTGCGGCACTATAACTCCGGCTACGTCGCCCTTGGCCAGCAGGTCGGTGAGTGCAGCGCGGTCTGTTATACCGTCTTTTGCTGGGATGATATTGATGTCCGTGCCGTGATAGCTGGCGTAGGTGCGGCATACGTCGAGTATGCGGGGAGGGAGCGTGGCAGAGAGTAGCACGCGGTTGTGCTTTCGTACGCTGGCAGTGGCCATCATCATCGCCTCGGCGGTGGCTGTGGCACCGTCATACATAGAGGCGTTGGAGACATCCATACCTGTCAGGTTGGCCATCATTGTTTGATATTCAAAGATGTACATCAGTGTGCCTTGGGAAATCTCTGCTTGATAGGGGGTGTAGCTCGTTGAGAACTCCGAGCGTGAGGTGATGTAAGGCACAAGGCTCGGTGTGTAGTGGTCGTAACTACCTGCCCCCGCGAAGCATACGAGGGGTTTGTTCTGCTTGGCGAGACGGGTAAATTCTTGTCTGATTTCCACCTCGCTCTTGCCTATGGGTAGTTGCAAGTCGCGACGCAGAAGCAGTTCGCGAGGAATTTCTGCATAGAGGTCATCAAGCGATTTCGCGCCGATGGCTTCTAACATCTGTTGCACGTCCTCCTCGGTGTGCGGAAAATAGCGGTGTTGCATTTATGAAGTATTTGATGTGATAAGATGTGTTAGAAAGGAAAAGCGTCTGTTCGTGCGGGTTTGTTGGCAAAGATATCTATTTGTTACCTTTTAAGGCTGCGCAAAACTTTAATTTTTTATGATATTTAAGCAAATTGTTCCATACGCTCATATTTTTCACGGCGATGACGGCTTAAATGTTCGTTTTCAACAGACTTTTGCTCGCCATGTCAGAGTAGAAGCAAGCTTCGCTTTGTTTTTCTGGCTTAACGCAGAAGTTTAGAGATCTGACAAAGCGAACAAATAGGACACACCTTTAAGGAGTTCCCTCCTTTATAGCCGCACGGTGAGGTCGGCTCCGAAGTGGCGTGGCAGGCCGGGCTGTGAGAGTGTGCGGCTCATGTTGACGAATTGGAACACGTTGGTGCGGCGTGCTGTGAGGTTCTCGCCCCATAGGGAGATGGCGATGCCGCCAGCGAGTTCTACGCCGATACGTGCGCCGAGTAAGGCACGGAACGGCTCGTGCATCGTGTTTGCCTCGTCCCAGTAGATGCGGCCTGTGGCGTTGACATTAGCACCGACGTAGATGGATTGTAAGAAGCCGCTCAACGGCTGACGGAAGAGGGCGGTACACATCAGTGTGTGGTTGGGCATAAAGGGCACGTTGTTGTCGGTGTAGTCGATAGTTTCATCGCCGTTTTGTCCGAGGTCGTAGCGTGTGAAGGTGGCGTGTGTGTAGGCGTAGGCTGCCGTGAGATGCAAACGATTGTCTAACAAATGGGTGCGTGCCTCCACCTCTCCGCCGATGCTGCGGCTACGTCCTGCATTTACTAACACACGGCCTAAACCGCTCTCGGCAAAGCGCGATAGTTGCAGGTTGCGTGTGTGTATGAGATAGGCTGCGCCGTCGAGTTCCAGTGCGCCGTTAAATAGGTTAAGGTGTGTGCCGAGTTCGTAACTCCACGATGTTTCGGGTTTGTAGTGAAGTGCAGCGATTTCAGGTGTGGCGGGGATGTGTGGTTCGAGCAGGCCATTGATTGTTGCTATATGTTGTTGCTTCAACGCCTCGGGTAACGGTATGTTCTCAAATACGCTAACGACATATTCCTGCACGCCGAGCATCATATTGCGTTGCAGTTGTAGTTGCGACAGGTCGGAGTAGTTTTGTATGTTATATCCTCCGCTGCGATAGCCCTTTGACGCGCTAATGTAAATGTTGCCGGCCTCATCGTTGAAGTCGTATTGCAGTGCTGCCTTGGGTAGTATTTGCCAGTTGTCGTTGGTCTCTTTGCCTGTGAGGGAGGGTGTGGATTCGAGATTGGCATTGACGTGATAGGACGGCATCGCATAGGTGTAGGCAACGGGTTGTGACGTGCTGCTGTTGAGACTTAGTTTTTGGCGGTCGTAGTCGGCGCGAACTCCAAGCGTCAACGACAATCCGCTGTCGAATAGGTCGCGGAGTGTGCTTTGGTGGTAGAGTGCTGCGTTCCACGATGGTGTTTTGAAAGCCGAGGTGAACGGTAGTGTCTCGTCATCAAACGTGAGGGACATAGCGTGTGGCACGCCGGCAAAGATACTTGTCATTTGTGAGTTGAGGAAAGCCATACCGTCGCCGTAGAACACCACGGGACACGTGGTACGTGTGTTTTGGTATGAGCCATAAAGTCCTGTGGTGTGTTGCCAGCGACTGTGGGGCTTACTCTTTAGGATGATTTCCTCGGTAAGTGTGTTGATGCGCTGTTGCTGTGTTAAAGAGAAGAGGTCAAGGCTAATGAAGTCTTGATCCATAAATAGGCGGTCTGATACTAATTGGTGCGATGTGAATGACGTGAGGTCAAGTTTTTTGCCGAGGTAAGCCACTGTGAGGCCGCTCGTGAGCATATTTCGCCGATAGTTGCTCTGTCGGTTTTGTGTGATAGCCCCTGTGGGCAGGTTTGTGACGGGGTCGCTGGTGAGTACATACGGGTTGCTGCGCTCATCGCTGTACTGATACGTCGTGTTTAGGTCTAAACGTAAGCGTTGTGTGGCTTGCCAGGCCATAGCCCCTTTTATTCCGGTGGCATTTCCTGCGTCGGCCTTGCGCCCCGTGGTGGCATTGCGGAAGAAGCCGTGTTGTCCCTCTTGGAAGGCACCGAGCGCGAAGGCGAGATTTGTGTTGGCGTGGAGGAATGTCTGCCCGCTGAAACGATAACCGCCGTTGCGCGTAGCTACCGTGGACGAGAGTGTGGTGCCATAGGTGGTAAGCGGGTCGGTGCTACTTACACGTATTAGTCCGCCCATCGCTCCACGGCCATAGAGTGTGCCTTGCGGGCCGCGAAGCACTTCTACGCGTTCCACGTCGAGAAAGCCAAAGTCGTAGGCACTCTTTTCTACATACGGCATACCATCTACGTAAAGTCCTACAGCGGGGGAACCGCTACGTGAGCCGACACCGCGTATGTATGTAGCCGCTGTGAGGCGCGAGCCATAGGCGGGCATAAATAGCCCTGGCACCAACTGTGATGCGCTTTTAAGGTTTGTACTTCCGCTTAGCGTCAGTGTTGTGGCTTCGAGCGATGTGGAACTAACCGGCGTTTGACGCAACGGCGCGTTTTCTTTATTTGTTACAACAACTATGGCCGGGGCTATTTCGCCCAGACGGGCCGTGTCGGGAACAATTTCTCCTTGTGCGGGCAATGTCAGCACCGCAGAGAAAATATAAAGAGATGTTGTGAGTTTCATAACAGGCGCAAAAGTAAACAGAAGCGTTTTTTGCCGCAATCCTTATATATGTGGAAAATATGTCTTACAGTTATGTTCCACAAACTGCGCTTCCAGCCTGAAAAAAACGCGCAGACAAAGGAAAAAGTTATGGAAATGTTTGTTGCATTAAAACTTTTATCTACTTTTGCAGCGCAAACGACATAAAAACGTGTCGTGCGTTCTTCGACAAATTGCCGCTTTCATCTAATGGTTAGGATACATGCCTCTCACGCATGGTATACGGGTTCGATTCCCGTAGGCGGTACTTGCTTGCTAATCTCTTTTTACTATCGCAAGCCTTGGCAGCCAAACACAAATCAACGCAAAACGTATTGCGTGAAGGGGTTGAATGAGTACCTATTATTTGTGTCTGGTTGCCATTTTCGTTTTATAAACCCTACAATGTTTTATTTATGAACGCCTCCCGCTTTATAACTCTTGCTTTCGGCCTTTGTTCGCTGATGAGTACACCGTGTTTGGCACAGGCTACGATACAGTTGCCTTCAGTTGATTTCCCGCGCGCTATGAGCCTTGCTGACGCGTTGCAGAAGCGCCGCTCCGTGCGCGACTTCACCGATGCACGTGCGCTCTCCGACCAAACACTCGCCAATCTGCTCTGGGCCGCGTGCGGCATAAGTAGCGACGACGGGAAAATCACTGCACCCTCGGCCATGAACAAACAAGACATCCGCCTCTACGTTTGCCGACAAGACGGTGCCTACCTCTATATCCCCCAGTCAAACACCCTGCTTCAAGTCTCCGACCACGACCTGCGTCACGCTGTGGCCGACCGACAAGCCTTCGCCGCACAAGCCCCGCTGTGCTTAGTCTTAGTTAGCGACACGGGGCAGTTTGCGCATAACGGACAACTGATGGGAGCCGTTGATGCAGGCTATGTGTCGCAAAACATCTGTCTGGCTTGCACCGCGCTGGGCTTGAAAACCGTCCCACGAATGACAATGGATCAAGCCACCCTACGCGAAGCCCTCGGATTGTCAGACACGATGGTCTTGCTGCTTAATCATCCTGTTGGATACTGATACCAGATAAACCGCATCGGGAGAAAGAAAAAACAAGGTCGGCTTGACTTCAAAATCATTCCGACCTTGTTTTTTCTTTGCCCCGATGGGGTTTTGAAGAGAACGAATCTCTTTTATACGTTGTTGGTATATAACAGTCTCTTTGCGTTCCGTTTCCTTTCTACTCCTTAGTTAAGCCTTGCACATATAGTATTGCCAGAATTGGGGAGGCGAGGAGGCGTTCTTACTTCACACTTACCGTCTTAACATATACAGGCGAATTGGGGAGCATCTGCGAGCTGTTGCAAATGATGCGTTGTCCGTTCTCGCCTTTGAGGAAGAAGTAGAAGTTTTTGAGCATTGACTTGGAGCGTGGGTCGGTGCAAATGGCATAGACTTGGCGTACGAGTGGATAGCTGCCGGTGGCGATGTGGTATTGCCAGGGACGTTTGAACTCGCTACGTTCGTCGGCATAGCGGCTTACGCGGGCTACCTCAAAGCCCAGCCCGCTGAAGTTTTTCAGCGTGCTGTCGCCGGCGGCACGAAGCCAGTCGACACCTACCACGCCTATCACACCGGGTGTGTTCTTTACAGCCTCTATTACGCCTTGGCTACTGCCTTGAGCGAACACGTTGCCCGTGATGGGTTGTCCGCCGTTGAGGCTGTCGCGCATAAAGCGCACGGTGCTACTGCCCGACTTGTCAAACACCAAGCGCAGCTCACCTTTGTTGTGGCTGTGGGAGAGTTGTTCCCAGCGTGTTATCTTGCCGCTGATGATACCACGAAGGTCGTCGAGCGTAAAGAGCGTGTCGCTGCTCCCTGCGGCAACAATAAGCGCGAAAGCGTCTTTAGCGATAACGGCTTGTAGCGCAGAGCGTCCCTTGCCTTTGATAAAAGCTTCTTCGCTCTCTGTGAGGCCACGCGTGGCAATGGCCATCTGGAAACTATCGGCCAGCAGCAGATGGAGTGCGCTGTCTTCACTCGCGTAGAGCGGTTTCATCGTCGCCTCCACGTGGTTGAGGGCAAAGGCCTGTGCCTCTTCATCCATTATAGGAGCAAAAGTCTCGTCAATGGCTACGCGCACATCATCGGCACTTAGCCAACTATTGTCGGCCTTGCCGCCGCCGCAAGCACTCAGAAATGCTACGGAAGAGAGCAGTGCGATGAGCATTTTATATGAGTTTTTCATACGTATGTGAGAAAATGGTTAAGCGGAAAAATAGGTTTGTTGTTAATGGCTCTCGGGTCGGCCAATACAAGCGTAGGCAAATCCTGCCTGGCGCATTTCCTCGGCATTGTATATGTTTCGGCCATCAATGACGAGCGGGGTACGCATCGTGCGATGTACCACCTCCCACGAAGGCAAACGGAACTGCTTCCACTCGGTGAGTAACAGCAGTGCGTCGGCATCTAAGGCGCAGTCGTAGATGTCGCGGGTGTATTCCACCTTGTCGCCCAGCCGACGGCGACACTCGTCCATAGCAACGGGGTCGAACACACGGACACGACACCCGGCCTGAAGCAACAGGTCGATGGTGACGAGCGAGGTGGCCTCACGCATATCGTCGGTCTCGGCCTTGAAAGCCAGCCCCCAGATGGCAATGGTCTTGTCGACAAGGTCGCCACCGAAGTGGCGCGAAAGTTTCTCAAAAACGATGGTCTTCTGTACGTTGTTCACCTCCTCCACGGCTTGGAGCACACGCATCTTGTAGCCGCTCTTCTCTGCGGTGCGGATAAGGGCTTTCACATCCTTGGGAAAGCACGAGCCACCGTAGCCACAGCCTGGATAGAGGAACTTGCCACCGATGCGCGTGTCGGAGCCTATGCCCTTGCGTACCATATTGACATCGGCACCAACGAGTTCGCAGAGGTTGGCAATATCGTTCATAAACGAGATGCGTGTGGCAAGCATAGAGTTGGCTGCGTATTTTATCATCTCTGCGGAGGGGATGTCGGTGAAAATCACACGGAAATTGTTGAGCATAAAGGGACGGTAGAGCCTTGTCATTAGCGACTTGGCGCGCTCGCTCTCTACGCCCACCACCACGCGGTCGGGCGACATAAAGTCTTTTACCGCACTGCCTTCTTTCAGAAATTCGGGGTTGGACGCTACGTCGAAATCTATCTGCACGCCGCGCTTGGTAAGTTCTTCCTGTATGGCGTGTTTCACCTTCTGTGCCGTGCCAACGGGTACGGTACTCTTGGTAACGAGTACCACGTAGTTAGTCATATTTCGTCCTACCTCGCGTGCCACGTTAAGTACATAACTTAGGTCGGCACTGCCGTCCTCATCGGGTGGTGTGCCGACAGCACTGAAGACGGCCTCTACATCGGCAAGGCAGTCGGTTAGGCGGGTGGTAAACGTGAGGCGACCCTCGCGTACGTTGCGCAAGACCATCTCTTCAAGCCCAGGTTCATATATAGGTATCTCACCGTGGCGCAGTTTTTCTATTTTGTTGGCATCAATGTCAACACACGTGACGTGAACGCCCATCTCGGCGAAACATGCTCCGCTTACTAAGCCTACGTATCCTGTGCCTACAATTGCTATTTTCATAATGGTGGGTGGACTTTTTGTAGTAAATATGAAAGAAAACGCAAAGAAACGCAAAGCAAAAATGTACTTGGCGTTTCTTTGCGTGGAAAGTCTTGGTCTGTGTTATCGTTTATTGTGCGGGTGTCTCAGCACCCTCGGCAGCTGCGGGAGTCTCGGCGGGCTGCGCCTCGTCGGCTTGGGCTTCGCCTTGCTGTGTCTGCTGCTGAGCCTTACCGCCTGCTTGTCCAGGTAGGGCGGCGGGAGCGTTGGCATTCATTTGTGTCACCACGCTATCGCTGCTGTTGCCGCGTGGCACCATATACGTGGTGGCTACGCTCAGCACAACGAGCATACCGGCAAGCGTCCAAGTGGCTTTTTCTATGAAATCAGTGGTTTTGCGGACGCCCATAATCTGGTTGGACGAAGCGAAATCGGAGGCGAGGCCGCCACCCTTAGATTCCTGAATCAACACGATGAAAGTCAGGAGTACGGCCACTATCACGGCCAAAACTACAATTAAGGTAAACATTTTGTTTGAAAGAGTGTTTATGGTGTGTTCTATTTATTGAATTCTCTTTGTTTGCGCTTTACTCTTTTCGGCATCTTTGCCTCCGTCGCCTTGAACCGTGGGGCGCAATGCTGTGTGGCGGGCTTGAAGACAATATCTGCTCGAAAATAGTTTGTGAACAATTCAAAGCCTATTGATAGAACTCACCTTATTTCTTATGAGTTTCGTTTATGAGAAGTTTGCGGAGGTATCGCATTTGGTCGGCAAAGTAAACACTTTTATTTGGATAATTCGCGCTCAGTGTGCTAATAATTTCAAGTGCTTTAGCAAATCGGCCTTGTTTGATGTAGATTTTGGCAAGTGTTTCGGTAAAAAAGGTGTCATCGCCGTCGTCTTGTGTTGCATCGGTACTTTTTGCTTTTTTACTTGTACTTTTGCTTTGGGTGGCAACGGTGGGTGTGGAGGTTTGCTGAGCGGGAGTGTTAAGTTGTATCTTCCCTCTGCCTTCAAGGAAATCGTTCATCAAACGCTCCGTTGTGTCATTGGCTGGCGTGGTGGGGGCATCGTCAAGACTGAGGAGGAAGGCCGCGTAGTCGGATGTGGCATCGGCCACGGTGGGTTGGCGATGCGTAGCGGTTTGTCCGGTTTTTCCAAGAAATTTGTCAATCACTTGCAACGTCCTGCCACCTTTGACAGCAGTAGTGGCGGGGAGTGGCTCGGGCTCAATATGATACTTGTCGGCTTCTACGAGGTTGAAGAGTACGCGGCGGTCGGGTACGAGGAAAGCGGCTTTGCGCAGTTCAGAACTAAAGGAGGCATCGTGGAGTACAAACAGGTTGTGGAGTAATGCGAGCCGTGCGGCGGTGAACCCGGGGTGGCGAGCCACGAGGGTGCGTAGCCCGTAGAGCGACTCGTTGTCTAAGCGTTCGGGATTTTTGAGATATGAGGTAAGGGATGACACGGATACAATATATATATGGTGTTGTTGTGTGGAGCGGGTCTCTACCAGTCGGAAACGGTGGCGTTGAAGATTTGGTCGGTGAGGTCTTCAATCATTTCGGTGACTAAGCGTTCTTGTACGGCAGAGAGTTGTTGCGTGGAATTGTATTGTGATGTGGCGGAGAACTGGCGCTCCCATTGTGTGTTCTTCTTGGGGTTTTCAAAACGTATGTTCACAGTCATTTTGAGTTGCACCTGCGCACTGTAGCCTTCTGCGCCAACGCCTTTGTTGTATTGGTCGTAGCCAGTGATTTCGCCCGAAATATGGAGGTCGCCGTTGCGCTTTACCTGTTTCAGACGGGTTTGGTTGACGTATTTGTCCTGCAACTTAGTGTTGAACATCGCTTCCATAGGTGCCCAGCCGTAAGGTGCACGGTTCACAATCTTGTCTATTTGAATGGTTTTTATCAAGTCATAGTCTATGCTTGTACCCGTAAAGGAGTACTTAGGCAAGTAGCACGCGGCACAGAGCAAAAGCGCGGCAAGAAATAGTGATATGACGCTAAGGGCGTGTTTCATTCTATTCCGTATTCATTGATTTTACGATAGAGGGTGCGCTCGCTGATACCGAGTTCCTCGGCGGCGGCGCGGCGCTTGCCGTGGTTGCGACGTAGGGAGTCGCGTATGAGTTCTTCTGTCACTTCTTCTATGGTGGGCTGGTTGCTGTCTTTTATTTCCTCGGCATCAGCCACATCTGCATCGTTGAAGCGAATAGCAGACGTATTGCTCGCGGGCGATGGCAGGGCACGCGCGGAGACGGGGGCATCGGGCGAGAGGGCTTGCAACGTTTCTTTAAGTTGTTCTACATCGCGCTGTAAGGCAAAGAGAATCTTGAAAATTATTTCGCGCTCTTGGTCGTAGCGGCCACTGGCTGATTGCTCCGAGGCTACCACTTGTGTGTGGCTTCTCTTCTCGGTCGGCAAGAATTCACGAAGAGTGGCCGCACTGACCTCGCGCTCGTCTTGCGTAACGGATATGGTTTCGGCGATGTGCTTCAACTGTCGTACATTGCCTGGCCAGGAATAGGTCTTAAGAAGCACCGCTGCCTCGTCGGAAAGCCGCACGGCGGGCATATTATAACGCTCGGCCATATCAAGGGCAAACTTACGGAAGAGCAACACAATGTCGTCGCCACGCTCGCGCAGGGCAGGCACGTTGATGGTGATGCCACCGAGACGATAGTATAGATCCTCGCGAAACTTGCCACGACGAATGGCTTCTTGCATATTGACATTGGTGGCGGCAACGATGCGCACATTCGTCTTCTTTACCTGGCTGGCACCTACGGGAATAAACTCGCCTGTTTCAAGTACGCGTAACAGGCGAGCCTGAGTGGGAAGGGGGAGCTCGCCTACTTCGTCAAGAAAAAGTGTGCCGCCGTCTGCCACACTGAAATAGCCCTCACGTTTTTCTATAGCCCCGGTAAATGCTCCTTTCTCGTGGCCAAAGAGTTCGCTGTCTATTGTTCCTTCGGGAATAGCACCGCAGTTCACGGCAAAATACTTTTTCGTTTTGCGTTGGCTGTGGTCGTGAATGATGCGCGGAAAGTTTTCCTTGCCCACACCATTCTCTCCCGTAATCAACACCGAGAGGTCAACGGGTGCAATACGCAGGGAAAGGTCTAAGGCACGCAACAAGGCTTCGTTGTTGCCTACTATGCCGTATTTGAGTTTTACTTGCTTGATGCGTTTCTCATCCATAAATAATGCGCAAAAGTGCGGCAAAAATACGCAAAAAATGGCGGCGAGTTGGCTCAGTACAATAGTTTTCAACACAAAAAACACAAAAAACAGCTGGATATTTCAAGCAGAATGAATTTTATGCTAACTTTCGCCGTGAAACTACAAATCAACTACTACAATGATTAGAAAAAGTATCTTAGCGTTGGCACTGACATTGTTTGCCATCTCTCCTTTATTTGCTCAACAGCCCGATATGCAGGACGGACAACCTCAGGCGCAGCAACAACCCACACGTCAGCAACGTCGTGGTGGGCAAGGTCAGCAGATGCTCTCGCCTAACTTCCGTTTGGCAGGGGTGTGGCAGCAGGTTCAGATCTATACAGACAGTGCTGGCCAGGCGCAGGAATTGTTTCTGCCCGTTTGGAAAGTGCTACAAGGCGACGGCCATTTCACAAATTTTGTGATGACGTACTACAAAGCTCCTGCCTTTATTACCCAAGAGGGCGATTTTCGTGTGGTGAGCGATAAATACTACTCCGAGCGCACGCGCCAGAGTGTGGTTGCGCCAGAGCTTGTGGGCGTTGAGGTAATGATGGAATATACGCTCGATGAGGAAAAAGGCGAGATGATACTTCGCTTTATGTTGCCTAATAGCGAGCAGCCACAAACGGAGCGTTGGAGAAGAGTACGTCTGGAAGTTCCCCAGCAACTGCGTACCCAGTAGAGAACTCCATAGCGGAAATTTAGACCTTGCACATTATTGCGCTGGCATTTTATACAGGCGGTGATCATTCTTTTGTCTCCAACAGACTTTTGCTCGCCAAGGCAATGCTATAGCAAGCTTTGCCTTGGCGAGTAAATGTTTATTGAAAACGAACACATCTTATGTTTGTGTCTTTTGACGACGATTGATTTCGTTATGCCGTTCAGGTGTGTGGGGCGGAAAGGATATTTCCTAAATTATAGCACAACCCCTAAAACCTAAGTCAGTCTTTTTTTATTTCTTTTGTTTCGCCTTAACTCTTATGGAACCACTTGCTCCGCTTATTTCCGACTTAGCATTGATGCTCATCACAGCAGCTATGGCTGCTATACTCTTTAAGCGGTTAGGACAACCATTGGTGCTGGGATATATCGTGGCAGGCTTCCTTGTCGGCCCTCACTTTGTTTATATTCCTGGTATCACCGACGGCGAGTCAATGCACCATTGGGCTGACATCGGGGTGATATTCTTGATGTTTTCCTTGGGGCTGGAGTTTTCGTTTAAGAAGATTCTTTCTATGGGCGCAAAGCCTATTGTTGCGGCATGCTTAGTGATGCTCTTTATGATAAGCGTAGGCAGCGGTGTAGGACGTGTCTTCGGCTGGAGTGGGATGGATAGTATGTTTCTGGGCGGGATGCTTGCTATGTCGAGTACCACTATTATATATAAGGCACTCGACGAGCTCGGCCTGCGCGACAAGAAATTTGCCGGCGAGGTGCTTTCTGTGCTGATACTGGAGGACATCTTGGGCATCCTTCTTATGGTCGTGTTGAGTGCTTTGGCCGTTAGCCGCAACTTTGAGGGCGGACAATTGGTAGAGAGTTTGCTGAAATTGGGTTTCTACTTGGTGCTCTGGCTCATTGTGGGACTCTATGCCGTGCCGCTGTTCCTTCGCCACACAAAGCGTTGGATGAACAGCGAGACGCTCCTACTGGTAAGCGTAGGCCTCTGTTTTGTGATGGTCGTGCTGGCGGCTCAGGCGGGCTATAGCACTGCTTTTGGCGCATTCATTATGGGAAGTATCTTGGCCGAGACGCTCGCCGCCGAGAAAATTGAACACTTACTCTCGCCCCTCAAAGACCTTTTTGGTGCCGTCTTTTTCGTGAGTGTGGGAATGATGGTTGACCCGGCTATTCTTATTGAGTATTGGCCGGCTATTCTTGTCATAACTATTGCCGTGGTAGTCGGTCAGGCCGTGCTTGGCACGAGTGCTTTTGTGCTTAGCGGCCAGAACTTAAAGGTGGCTCTGCGCTGCGGCTTTTCGCTCGGTCAAATCGGTGAGTTTGCTTTTATTATCGCAGCCCTCGGTGTATCGCTCGGCGTGACGAGCGACTTTCTTTACCCCGTCGTAGTGGCCGTGAGCATCGTTACTACGTTCCTCACTCCTTATATGATGCGTGCGGCGGTGCCTGCCTACGATTTCGTTGAGCGTGTGTTGCCCCATAGTATGGTGTCGCGCCTAAAAGACCGCGATGCCGATCGCACCGACGACACGACACCTACCGATGCCACTCACCGCCCTTGGCAGACGTTTCTTACAGCGATTGCCGTGCAGACAGCAGCCTTTGGCGTACCGGCTATCGCCGCCGTGGGAGTCGCTTTGGCCACGCTGCTACCCCTGTGTCGTAGCCTCTTACCCCACTGGCCTGCCAACGCTTTGTGCGGACTGATAACTCTTGTGGTTATATCTCCGCTTCTTCGCGCTATAGTGATGCGCAAAAATCATACTGCGGCGGCAAAAATACTTGGCCGCGACGTGCTAAATCGGTTTATGCTCGCTATGCTCTTTGTCGTGCGTCTCGGTTTGGCATCGGGAGTAGTTTACTACGTCTTGAACTATCTCTCGCCGTTGGCTTGGTATATACATCTCGCCGTGTCGGTGGTGTTGGTAGCATTGATGTGTTCCTCACGTGCTGTGATGTATTGGAGCATACGCCTTGAGCGCACCTTTCGCCACAATGTGGGACTGCGCGAGCAGGTGGCTGCCAGCAAACATCCCGCCTATGCGCGCCGCTTACGGGCTCACGACATACACACCTCGCAGGTGGAGATACCACCCCACAGCCAGTGGGCGGGAAAACCGCTTAAGGACTTGGCTCTCGGTGCCGACGGCGTGATGATTGCCGCCGTGAAGCGCGGAGAGTTGCAAATCAATATCCCCGTGGCCGAGACCGTCGTTTATCCCCGAGATGTGCTTACCGTAATTGCCGACGACGACGGATTGGCGGCTTTCACCTATCGACTCAACAACGAGGTGGATGCTTTCCCCGAGGCCGAAGGACGTGCGATTGTGATGCGGCGCATATCACTTGCCACACACCCCGCACTCGTCGGCAAGACCTTACGCGATAGCGGACTGCGCGACAACTATCAGTGTATGGCCGTGGGCTTCGAAGAACCCGACGGCTCGCTCGAAGTGCCTACTGCCGACTATCAGATGCGCCCCACCGATGTCCTCTATGTTGTCGGTGAGACACCCGATGTGGCACGACTGGAAAAGGAGACGCGATAATCTTATGGTGGCTTCTGTTCATTCACTTTGTCAGATTTCTGAGCTATTTTGGCTTTTTACAGACTGAAGCAAAAAGAGCCATAACGATGACAAAAGGTTAAAGCCCCATCGATGTCAAACTTAAACGTGGTAATTAGTAGAACCCACCTTATTTTAACACTATCATAATGAAAGTTCTTCTTATCAACTGCAGCCCTCACAAACAGGGTAACACCAATCGGGCTTTAGAGGAAGTTGCTTCTACTCTCCAAGCCGAAGGTATAGACACCGAAACCGTCCACGTGGGTGCCAAACCCGTTCGCGGGTGCATTGCCTGTGGACAATGCAAGACGAAAGGCCTTTGCGTCTTTTCCGACGACATTTGCAACGACACCGTGCAGCGTATGCGCTCCTCGGACGCTCTCGTCATCGGTACGCCGGTTTACTACGGTCAGCCTAACGGCACGGCCTTAGCCCTTGTGCAACGTATGTTCTACAGTGGTGGCGAGGCTTTCGCGGGCAAACCAGCCGCCGGCGTGGCTATATGCCGACGCGGAGGAGCAACGGCAGCCCTACAAACGCTGATCATGCCGTTTCAAATGATGAATATGCCTGTTGTCACCTCGCAGTATTGGAACATTGCCTACGGCAGAGAACCCGGACAGGCAGAACGCGACATAGAAGGTATGCAGACCATGCGCACCTTGGCACGCAATATGGCGTATTTGCTCAAGCAAATACACAGCGGAAAGGAACAAAGGCCTGAAAGAGAGCCTTGGAAACCTATGCACTTTATACGTTAAGAGTATATAGACTTTGCTCGCTAAGGAAACGCTGAAACAAGTTTCGCTTTTCCCTTTTCAGCGCGTTCGCTACTTCCGAAACTTGATAAAAAACACTTTTTCTGAGATATGCCCTCTTATTCCCACAACGACATCTTGCCTGCCGGTGCTACGCTTGGTGAGCGAATTTCGCACAGCGGTCGCTACACCATCACCCGCTATCTGAATAGCGGCGGTTTTG
>CALFJG010000005.1 GCA_937877625.1 uncultured Prevotellaceae bacterium | reverse complement strand
TTTCGGAGTATATAGCCCCGTAGTGAGCATACACAGGAGAGCGTACTGTGCTGTTTATGCCGTAATTCCGTAATTACGTTATTCCGTTTTAATTGGGGTGGTGAGGAATTTTTTTCTTCCTCGGATGAAGAATTCAAAGTGTGACTATATTTATACAAATATAGCCTAAATGTGTAAAAACATAGGCTTTGTTTGTAAAAATATAGTCACACTTTGAATTCTTTGTGCCTATGAAGAAAAAAACTGGTCGCGCACGAGCGAAAACTGTAGCGAAGGCGGGAGGAATCTGTTTGCCGGCAGCTTTTCTGTTGTGCGAGGGCTTCGGAAGTCGACAATCGTGTGGTGTGTGTTGTTCGGTTTCGGAAAGGCTTTTTTTTGTAAAAAGTTTAAATAAACGGTTTTCGTGGCGTTTCGCGTGTCAAAATGTTGTAACTTTGCGTGGCAAAAGTATGCGAAGCCGCGATATTGACGACGATAATCAACACAAATAATTCTTATACACGATGAAATTTATCATTTCCAGCACTGCGTTTTCGGCTCGTTTGCAGGCTCTGGGCCGCGTAGTGACAAGTAAAAACAGCGTATCCATTCTCGAGTGCTTCTTGTTTGACATTCACGATAAGAAACTCACGCTCACGGCCTCCGACAACGAGAACACGCTCACCTCGGTGCTTGACCTTCAGGAGCAGGACGGTGACATTCGTTTCGCGGTGAACGCCAAGAAGATGCAGGAGGCGATGAAGTCTATCCCCGAGCAACCGCTTGAGATTTATGTCAACGAGCAGACGCTTGAAATCACGGTGGCTTACCAGAACGGCCAATACCGCTTTACCGCTCAGCGCGCCGATGAATATCCCGTCCCACCGTCGCTCGACGGCGACATCACCGAGTTGAGCCTTCCTACCGCGCGCCTTGTTGCTGCGGTGAGCCGCGACCTCTTTGCCACCGCCGACGACACGTTGCGCCCCGTGATGAACGGTGTGTACTTTGACGTTACCGACGGCAGGGTGTCGTTCGTGGCAAGCGATGGCCACAAACTCGCTTGTTCCTCCCTGCTCGACACAGCACCGGGGCAAGAGGGCTCGTTTATCCTGCCAAAGAAGCCCGCCGGATTGCTAAAGAGCTTGTTCAACAAGGACGATGAGCTCGTGACGGTGCGTTTCAATATGCAAAGTGCCGTATTCTCCACGTCATCAGCCACGCTTACGTGCCGGCTGATTGACGGCCATTATCCGAACTATCGCAGCGTCATTCCCACCGCCAATCCCAACGAGGCAACGCTAAACCGTCAGGCACTGCTGAGCGTGTTGGGTCGTGTGATGATTTTCTCCAATGTGAACAGCGCGCTTGTGAAGCTGACGTTTGACGCGGGGAGTCTGAGCGTATCGAGTTCAGATATAGACTTCAGTATGTCTGCCGAGGAGAAGATGCTTTGCGACTACAAGGGTATGCCGTTGCGTATAGGTTTCAAGGGTCCGTATCTATCTGAATTGCTTACTAATCTGGAGAGCGAGGAGGTGACATTCCGCTTGGCCGATGGTACGCGCGCCGGTGTTATTGTTCCCGCCGAGCAACCCCAAGGCGAAGAGGTGCTAATGCTTCTTATGCCGATGATGCTCAACGATTAGCACTACAACGTCGCATTTTAAGAGGTTTATACGGTTTAATGCCTATGGGCAGAACTATCCTAACGTGTCCGTTGTGATAGGCGTGGAGCATTAAACGTCATAAACCTCTTACGGTGTCTAAGCTTGTGTCGGCATCATCGTTGCCACCCCTTGAAGCAAAGTATGCCGCCTTTCGGCGGGGCTTGAAAAGAGATGAGGCTCGGGAGAGCCCGAGAGCAACTTGCCGCTCATTTTTATCATTCACGTATAGTTTTCCTCCTTTATGCACATCGTTCTTGGCATCACGGGCAGTATAGCCGCCTATAAAGCCTGCACGCTTATCCGCCTCTTTATGAAGGGCGGCCACGAGGTGCAAACGGTAGTCACACCGTCGGCGCGTGAGTTTATCACTCCCGTGACGCTCAGCACGCTGACGCGCAAGCCAGTGATAACAGAGTTTTTCAGCAGTCGCGATGGCTCTTGGAACAGCCACGTAGCACTTGGCCTGTGGGCCGATGCTATGGTAGTGGCTCCGGCCACGGCTTCCACGCTGGCAAAAATGGCCGCCGGCGTGGCGGATAATATGTTGCTCACGACATATCTTTCGATGAGAGCCCCCGTGTTTGTAGCCCCGGCGATGGACTTAGACATGTACTCCCACGCTGCCACACAGCGTAGCCTGCAAACGCTTCGTGGCGATGGCGTAACCATCATAGAGCCTGCCCGTGGCGAACTGGCGAGCGGTTTGGAGGGTAAGGGACGTATGGAAGCCCCCGAGCGTATCTACGAGGAGGTTTGCCGTGCATTGTCCGAGAGAGCGGAGCAGGCGTGTCGGCGCGGCGGTCTGCGTGGCAAGCACATCCTTGTCACAGCCGGCCCCACCTACGAACCCTTAGATGCCGTGCGCTTTCTCGGCAATTGGTCCTCGGGCAAGATGGGTTTCGCTCTGGCTGCCGAGTGTGCCAAACGTGGTGCAGAGGTAACACTCGTGAGCGGCCCGGTGTCGCTCCCCACGCCCGAAGGAGTGTCGCGGCGCGACGTCACCACCAGTGCCGAGATGTATGAGGCGGCGGTAGCCACCTTTCCCTCCTGCGACGGGGCAATACTGTGCGCTGCCGTGGCAGACTATACGGTAGAAAACCCCTCGCCGGCCAAGCTCAAGCGCACCGCCGCGCCGCTCACCCTGCGCCTCACCCCGACGCGCGACATAGCGGCGGCACTCGGGAGAATGAAGACCGCCAAGCAACGCCTCGTGGGCTTTGCCCTCGAAACCGACGACGGCATAAGGCACGCCGAGGAGAAAAGGCAGAAGAAGAACCTTGACTTCATTGTGTTAAACTCCCTTTCCGACCCCGGCGCCGGCTTTGGCGTTGACACCAACAAAGTTTCTATCATTTCGGCCAGTGCCACCAAGACTTTCCCGCTGAAAGACAAACGAGCCGTGGCCAAAGATATTATCGACGAGTTATGCACACGCTTCGAACCGTAGCCGCCTTAGCCCTGAGCCTTGTGGCCGTAGCGTTGCAGGCACAGGAGATTACGGCGCGCGTAAACATCAACCACCAAAAGATTTCAGGCACCGACGTGGCCGTGTTCGACAACCTACGGCAGGCTGTGGAGCAGTTTATCAACGAGCGGCAGTGGACACAACTACAGTTTGCACGCCACGAGCGCATCAACGCCACGTTCAACATCACGGTGAACAAATACGACCAGAGCGAGCATCGTTTTGAGTGTACGCTCACCGTGCAAGCCACGCGCCCCGTCTTTGGCTCCAGCTACACCACCCCCACCTTTGCCACGTCCGACGAGAGTTTCAACTTCAGCTATCAGGAGTACGACAAGATGGAGTTTCGCCCCGACGTAATAGACAACGACCTCACCGCCCTTGTGGCTTATTACTGCTACCTTATTATAGGAATAGACCTTGACACGTTTGCCCCGCTGGGTGGCACGGAGCCGTTGGAGGTGTGTCGCACCATCACGCAGACGTGTCAGAGCCTGGTGCTCTCGGCCAAGGGGTGGAAAGCCTTTGACGATATGAAAAACCGCTACGCCGTTATCAACGACTACTTAGACAGCGGAATGGAGTCGATGCGCCAGTTGATGTATAAATATCACCGCGAGGGGCTCGACATTATGGCCGAGAACGCCGAGCGTGGACGCGCTGCCGTGACCGAGGCACTGATGCTCCTGCGGCAAGCGCACCAAGACAAACCCCTCAGCCTCTTGCCACAACTATTTACCGAGTTTAAGCGCGACGAAATAGTGAACATCTATCGCGGCAAAGCCAATGCCAAAGAAAAAGACACCCTCTACGACCTCCTCTCCTCTATCAACGCCTCAATGAATACGTCGTGGCGCGAGATACAGCAATAAAACGTTTTGTTTCCGTATGAACGTAGCCGAACTGCTTCGTGGCTCGGAGCACCCCGCTTTCTCTTTTGAGATACTCCCGCCCCTGAAAGGTGCGGGGCTCGGGCGTTTGCGCCACGTGGTGGAGATGCTGCGCGAGTTTTGCCCCGCTTATATCAACATCACGACGCACAGCGCAGAGTATGTATATCGTGAGCGCGCGGACGGATTGTTGCAACGCACCGTCCTGCGGCGCCGGCCGGGCACCGTGGCCGTAGCCGCCGCGTTGCAATACGAGTACGGCATACCGGTGGTGCCCCACGTGTTGTGTCAGGGCTTTACGCGTGAGGAAACGGAGTATGTGTTGCTCGACTTGCAGTTTCTCGGCATGACCCACGTCTTAGCCCTTCGCGGCGATAAACCCCGCGCCGCTGGCCTCACCAAGCCCCGGCAGCAGGGCGATGCCAATGCCCATACGACCGACCTTATCGAGCAAATCAATGCTTTCAACGAGGGGTGTTTCATTGACGGCACCACAACCGACGCGCCGCCGGAGCCGTTCACCTACGGCGTGGCGTGCTATCCCGAGAAACACGAGGAAGCCCCCAACGGCGCGGAAGATTTACAATGGTTCAAGCGTAAGGTGGAACTCGGTGCGGGCTATGGCGTGACACAACTCTTCTACGACAATGCCGCCTATTTCCGCTTCGTGGAGCAAGCGCGTGCGGCAGGCATCCGCGTGCCTATCGTGCCGGGACTGAAGCCTTTTACGCGCCTTGCCCAGCTCAACACCATTCCCAAGACGTTCCACTGCGACTTACCCGAGGCCTTAGTGAACGAAGCCGCCCACCTGCACACCGACGACCAAGCGCGGGCCTTAGGCATAGAGTGGGGCATAGCGCAGGCGCGCGAACTCATTGCAGCGGGAGTGCCAGGCATACATTTCTATTCTATGGGTGCCGCCGAGAGTATCAGGGAAATCGCAAAAGCCGTGTTCTAAACGTGTGCTATTTATGCTATTTAGTGAAGTCATAGGACAAGAAACCGTTAAGCAGCAACTCTTAGCGCAGCTGCGCACGGGGCATATCCCCCACGCGCAACTCCTCTACGGCCCCGCCGGCTGCGGTAAGCTGCCTCTCGCGCTCGCTTACGCCACGGCTCTGCTCTGTCGCCAGCCCGTGTCGGGCGAGGCGTGCGGCCAGTGCAGCGGCTGCAGAATGACGCAGAAATTAGAACACCCCGACCTGCACTTTGTGTTTCCTATAATAGAGAATAAGAAAGTCAGCGACAACTTTCTTACAAAATGGCGTGAACTGCTACGGCAGTCGCCGTACTTTGATACGAAAGAGTGGTATTCGCAGTTGGGCGTCACCACACAGCAGCCGCGCATCTATGTGTCGGAAAGCGAAGAGCTATTGCGCAAGATAAGCCTCTCGTCAAGCCAAGGCGGGTATCGCGTGCTAATCATCTGGCATCCCGAGCATATGATGGTGCAAGCGGCCAACAAACTCCTCAAAATCCTGGAAGAGCCACAGCCCGGCACAGCCTTCCTCCTTGTCAGCGACCATCCCGAGATGCTCCTCGAGACAATCCTCTCACGCTGTATGCGTATGGAGTGTAAGGCCCTGACGGTGGCGGAGGTTGCTGCGGCCCTGGTGGCCAACTACGGTCTCTCGCAATACGATGCCAACGTCGTGGCACGCTCCTCGGGCGGTAGCTACACGCGTGCCGTAGCACAGGTGACAGCCGCCGGCGAGGAGGAGTTGTTCCTTGATATGTTCAAACTCCTGATGCGCAAAGGCTTTTCCCGCCAGGTGCGCGACCTACAAGCCTGGTCAGAACAGATAGCCGACTGGGGGCGCGAGAAACAACGGCGCTTCTTACAATATATGCACCACGTGGTGCGCGAGAGTTTTATCCGCAACCTCGGCCAACCCGCGCTGAACTTCACCAATACGCAAGAGGCCGACTTCCTTACACGCTTCTCACCGTACATCAATGAGCGCAACGTCGAAGGCTTTGCCGCAGAGATTGATGCCGCGATGCGCGACATAGGGCAGAATGCCAACGCTAAAATAGTGTTCTTCGACTTCGCACTTCAATGCCTGACGCTCGTTAGGAAATAATACGTTTTCTCTTTTATGCCACACACAACTTCAACCCGATATATCTCTGGCGACGGACTTTCCACGCTATGCGCCGCTTCGTGTAGCCGGCAGGACAAGCAGCTCAACTCCTACGACTACCTCGCTGGCGTGCCAGGCAACCTCGAGGCCTGCAACCTCGTGGAGGTGCAGTTTAAGAACACACGCAAGGCCTACTACGTCAACGACAACCACCTCGCACTCACTAAGGGTGACATCGTAGCCGTAGAAGCCAGCCCCGGCCACGACATCGGTGTCGTGTCGCTCACGGGGACGCTGGTGCAGCGCCAGATAGAGAAACTGGGCTATAAAACGCCCATCGAATACAAGCGCATCTATCGCAAGGCCCGCCCGCTCGACCTCGACAAATGGCACGAGAGCCAGGGCTTGGAGCAAGACACGATGATACGTTCGCGCGAGATGGCGAAAGAGCTGGGGCTGCAAATGAAGATTGGCGATGTGGAGTATCAAGGCGACGGACAAAAGGCCATCTTCTACTACATCGCCGACGGGCGCGTGGATTTCCGCCAGCTCATCCGTGTGCTGGCCGATGCTTTCCACGTGCGTATAGAGATGCGCCAGATAGGAGCACGCCAGGAGGCCGGACGTATCGGAGGCTTCGGGCCGTGCGGGCGTGAACTTTGTTGTGCCACGTGGATGACGCGCTTCAACAGCGTGAGCACCGTGTCCGCACGCTTTCAGGACATCGCGCCGAACCCGCAGAAACTCGCCGGACAGTGCGCCAAGTTGAAGTGCTGCCTCAACTACGAGGTGGATCAGTACATAGAGGCCTCGCGAAAACTACCCAGCCGTGAGATAGACCTTGAGACACAGGACACCACGTTCTATTTCTTCAAGGCCGATGTGCTGTCGGGAATGGTGTCGTATAGCACCGACCGACGTATGGCCACCAACCTCGTTACCATCCCCTCGACGCGTGCCTTTGAGATAATCCGTATGAACCGCGAAGGCCTGCGCCCCGCGCGCTTAGAGAGCGATGCCGACTATAAACCCAAACCAAGCACCGACCTCCTGGAGGGACAGAGCCTTACACGCTTTGACAACCAGCAGCGAAAAAGAAACAACCGACGGCGTAACAACCGAGGAAACGCAAATCACTAACACGGCGCATAAAAGCCCACGGGCTAAGACAACCGCAAAAAAGTTCGTCTTCGACAGACTTTTGCTCGCCAAGGCAAAGCCGAAGCAAGCTTCGCTTTGCTCTTCTGGCTTAACGCAAAAGTTCGTCTTCGACAGACTTTTGCTCGCCAAGGCAAAGCCGAAGCAAGCTTCGCTTTGCTCTCCTGGCTTAACGCAAAAGTTCCTTTCTTTTTGTGTCGCTTGTGTGCTGTTTGTGTGTTTACTTTGAGGCTAACGCACGAGCATCGTTTTCCTCCCCCTCCCATTCCTTATAATATATATATGTCTCGTCTCCCGCTCTTCTTCATACTTTTGCTCCTTTGTGCTTGCACCGACGCACCGCAGTACGGGCGTTTCAGAAGTGTGCCTGTGGCGGGGTGGAATAGGCGCGACGTACAGGTGTTTGATACGGACACCCTACCGCCGGGCATCTATCAGGTGAGCATCGCGGTGCGCAACAGCGTGGCGCATAGAGTGCCTTACAAGGCTATCTTCCTCTCCGTGGCTCAGCAATGGACGGGTCGCCCCGATACCCTCGGCGCGGTTTTTCAGCTGCAACACGATACGCTGCTTTCCTTTGCGCTCTACGACGACAAAGGCGACTTGCAGGGCAACGGGCTTTCGCTCCGTAGCCACGAAATGCCTGTATATACCGCCACACTTACCGACTCCGCCGCCGCACGTATCACCATAGCCCACCGAATGCGCACGGTGTTGCTACCGGGCATAGAGGCCGTGGGCGTTGTGGTGAAACGTTTGACGTTATCCAACGTCCAATAACGGCGTGGCTGCGCTTAGAGATTTATATCCCTTTTAGGATATAGCCCCAAAGCGCAGCCACGTTCTTTGTTTGTTAATAGGCCTATTATCGGTAGAAGCGCGTGGACGATAGCCATAGGTCGCCGCCACCATCAATGAAATCCATAATATGTAGGTAGCCCTCGCGTGTCCAACGATACTTGCACTTGTAGGTCTCGAAGTCCAGGCCATAAGGAGGTATCATAAAGTAGATGTAATTCTCCGAGGCATACCACCCAAACTCAAGTATGTCGCCATTGGCATATTCTATAAAGCCTGTCTTGTCGGTGCGTAGCACAAAGTAGCTGTCGCTTTGGGTGTCCCAGTACTCGCCCATCATTTCCTCTTCCCACGGATCGTCGTCGCAGGAGCTGAACGCTCCGGGGACTAAGGCTAAGAGTAGAAGCAGTGAAAGAAGTTTTGGTTTCATTGTTTAGATTTAAGTGTATGGTTGTTTCGTTTTATTCGGCTTGCAAAGTTGGAACTTTTTAGCGGAATAGCCTTACGCCGCGTGGCTTTTTGTTTTGTGCTTTTGGATAGGGTCTTTCAGAGCGGCAGCGTTAGTTGTTTAGGGTAGGGGGTTAAAGTATCACTTTTCGTCCGTCAATGATATAGATGCCGTGTGGTAGGTTGTGTCGGCTTTGTCCTTCTATGCGTCGTCCATCAATGGTGTATATGCCTTGTGTGGCGTTGGGTGTAAGTTGCAGCCGTGCGAGGCCTGTGGGCAACTCGGGCAGGAGTTCGTTGAGATAAGCGATATTCCGTTCGTACCATGCCTTGACGTATGCTATCTCATCGTTGATGTCGGCTGTGAGGTTGCACGCCGTACCCCAGAGGTTGTACTCGCGTGTCCAGGCACCGCTCTCGGTGAGCAGTGTGGCGTAAGTATCAAGTTTTTCGGCCAGATGTTCGGGCGAGAGGATTGTTTGGCTCAGGTTGTGCCACTTTTGTCGCAGGCTGTCGCGGAAGCCGAGCAGGTTTTTAGAGAACAGTCGCGCAAGGGGATAGACGCGTGTGAGGTAGGTGGTGTCGGCGGTGATGTCGTTGTGCTGTCCGTCCCAAAGCCCGCCGAGCGAGGAGTCTATGTCCCAAACGGTGAAGAGCATACGTTTGCCTGCTTTCTCTATGTTCTTTGTGCTGATGTACATATTCTTCATTCCGTTGTCTTCCAGGTTGTACGCCAGCTGGAGCAAGGCGTAGTTGAGGAGGTTGTCGAAGTAGTAGTTTTCCTCAAAGTTTTGCTTAAAGCGTGCTTCAGACATCTTGCCGTAGTTGATGAGGTTGCGCAGCGGTGTCCAGGCAGCGGTGGAGGGGTAGTCGTCGGGATACTCCAACTCCCAGTTTCCCCAGGTCACCGTGGTAGATAGTGTGCTACTTGGCACGCTTTTCAGATAGGTGTCGTCGCCCCACTGCTTTCCTTTGTAGAGCAAGCCGCGCGGTGTAACGACGGTGCTATCTAAGTTGAAAGCCACTTTTGTGAGGTTCAAAAGTTTGCGGTTCACCTTGTCGGTAAGGCAATAGATGCCTTTGTACTCGCCGCTGACGAACACTTCCACAAAGCGTCCCACGGTGCCGTTGCGCTGGTTGTAGTTAGTGTTGTAGGGTACGGAGTCTATTTCGTTCCAGGTGTCAAAACACACGCGGTTGCGCATACGTATGCGGTCAACGTACATAGCGTCAAGGATCCAGGTGTGCGTGTTGCGCAGTCCCAGCAAATTGGCATCTTGCTCCGTAGTAGCGTCGGCCTCGTAGAGTTTCACGTTGTAGGGTTTTTTAGCGTAGCGTTGTGCGGTGGCTCCTCTGACTTTTGTCAGAGCCGTGTATGTGGTGTCGATGCCTGCATAGTCGGGGTCTTGTAGTCGGAAGGTGCCTTGAACATAGGCTGAGCCGTTAATGTTCTCGGCGTTGAGCTCGGCAATGGGCAGGGTGGTGAAGCACAGTGCGCCAGAGAGGATGTTTTCTCCGCTGTTGTCGTAGATGATAAAGGGGTAGCGTTTGTGGCACGACACATCTGTGATGCGGAGTCCTGCCTCAGTGGTTGTGGCTTCTTCTACTTCCAAGCGATACGCCTCGGATGTCTCTGCGCCGTCCCACGTCACGCTGATGTCGTAGTCGGTGTCAGCATCTTTCTGCGCCATTGTCACGAGGCAGTCGTTGCGGCTATTGAGGCGCAGGGGTGTCTTGCCGTTGAGGTGCATTGAGGATAGGACTTGTGCGGGCATCCCCTCGCCGGTAACAAGTGTGCCATCCTCGGCATAGACATCAAAGGTGGAGACGTAGTGGTCGAAATTCCACGAAACCATCAACGATGTGACTTGCTTGCTTGAGCCGTATTCTCCTTCCCAGGCGTAAACGCCCAGACACCACTCGGGCATTGCTGCCGAGGCGAAGCGGAAGCCGTCGTTCACATAGTCGAGGGTCCACACAGCACTGTCGCCGAGGAGTGTGTCGTTGGTGCGCACGATATGTTCGACACCCGAGTACGACGTTCCCTCCCAGTTGTAGGAGTAATGGTATTGGCGCATCTCTAAGTAGCGTTCCGTGGTGGCGTTTTGCAGTGTCCACCCGTTGGTGGTGCGGCGTATGTACCACCACTGCGAACTGTTTTGCGAAATGGTTTCTGCCTCGGTGTGGTAACTCAGCGTGCTGTACCCCACATCGTCGTAGTAGTAGTACATCTGTTGGTCTGCCACCATTCCTTCTACGCCGCGTGCCACGAGGCGGTAGCGGGTGTTGGGGTCGAACTTCTGTGCGCTAAGGTTTGTTGCTGTGAGGACAAGAGCGAGGAGCAGTAAAGTCTTTTTCATACTAAAGGCTTGTTGTTTGTTTTTTAGGCTATGGTGTTTTGTGTTTTGCTTGGTTTCGTTTGTTCGTGTCGCGCAGCGTAGAGGTGGCGGCTCAATTTTTTTCAGAAGAGCGGCGAGAGTATTCGTGTGGCACTTTCTCGTAGTCGTCGCATTAGGCTACGTTTTGCCCAGCGCGAGGGTTCTATCTCGCGGCATTGTGTCTGGTCCCTCTCGAATTGTTGCCGCACGGAGCGGCTTACGTTGTGGTCGTAGATAAGTGCGCTCACCTCAATGTTATTAAGGAACGAGCGGAAATCCATATTGGCAGAGCCCACGGCACACCAGTCGTCGTCCATCACTAAGCACTTGCTGTGTAGGAAGCCGCCCTCAAAGAGCAACACGCGTACGCCGGCAGCCAGCAGTTCGGCCACATAACTGTCGTTAATGCGTCGCAGGAGTTTTCCGTCGGGTTTATGGGGCATCATCAGCCTCACATCGATGCCCGACATCGCCGCTGTCTTCAACGCGTGCAGGAAGGGCTCCGTAGGCATAAAGTAGGGTGTTTGCACATAGAGGTATCTGCGTGCGTGCATCACGGCCCAAGTATAGGCCATCATCAGTTGTGGCACGGCGGTGGTGGGGTCGTTGGTCACTATCTGCACTTGCGGCACGCGGGTGTTGGCAGTGGCAGCGTTGTTCTTTGTATTCGGCAGGGTGGGGTGGCTATCGGTTGTTGGCGGTTCGTTTTTCGGCTTATACTCCACGCCTTTTGTGACAAACTGCCAGTCTGTCAGAAAAATCTGCTCCAACCGTCTCACTGCCGCCCCGCCGAGGCGCAGGTGTATATCGCGCCACACGTTGTCGTTGCTGCCCAGATATCGTGCGGCGAGGTTCATCCCGCCGATATAGCCTTGCTGCCCGTCGATGACGCATATCTTGCGGTGGTTGCGGTAGTTTATCTTGTGTGTCAGGGATGGGAAATGTACGGGCATATATGCCTCCACCTCTACTCCGCCGTGGGCTATGTCGCGAAAGAAATGCTTCGGCACCCGCCAGCATCCCACGTCGTCGTACAGCAACCGTGTTTCCACGCCGCGTTTGGCCGCTTCTTTGAGGGCCTGGCCCACTTGTCGCCCCACTTTATCGTCCTCTATGATATAACTTTCGAGATAGATATAGCTTCTGGCTGTTTTGATGTCTTCGAGGAGGTGTTTGAGGAAGTCTGTTCCGTTGTAGAATATCTCCGTTTTGCCGAGTGTTTCCACTGGTGCGCCAAACTCCTGGTCGCAAAGGCTTTTGAGGGCTTGGTATCGGTCGGTGGTTGTGGGGGGTGTCTCTGTTGCTTCGAGCCAGGACTTGTGGCGGTGTGGTGTCTGCAAGCGCTTTGTGAGCGGCAGCGCGCGTTGCCGCCGAATGTTTCGTCCAAAGAAATAGAAGAAGCAGAGCCCCACGCCGGGCAGCAACAAAATTGCCACAATCCAGGCTATCGTACGTTCGGGTTGGCGGTTTTCAAGCATCACAACAAGCACCGTTCCCACTACCAGCAACAGATACAAGCCATTAAGCAACCATATAAAAACGTCTGACATCATACAATCCGCGACAAAGGTAAATAAAATGGATGAAGAGGAGGCTTTTTGTAGCCCCTACCTACGTAGAGTATGAGTGATGCGCCCTAAATGTCGGGCGTAAGGACGTCGTTAGAGGCAACTCGGATTTTGTGTTTTTTATAGGTAAGAATGTTTCTTCTCCGTTGGTTTTTGCTAATCATTAGTGCTAAAAAGTTTGCAAATAATTCTTTTTCTAAAAAAAATCTGGCTTTTGTCTTTGGTCGTAGAGCGGGTGTGGCCTACTTTTGCGTGTCAGAACGAACTTTTGCGTGAAGCCTGTAGAGCGAAGTGGGGCGAAGCTTGTTTCATTTTGCCTTGGCGAGCAAAAGTTTGTGGGAAACGAACAATCAAAGTTTTTTCATCTCTATATAAGTTCTGTGAGGCAGCGTGCGTCGTGAGACGGGTGCTGCTTATTTTTTGTCAGCGTTTTGTCGTTGTCCGAAGAAGAGTGGCTCAGCGGATTTCCCCAGTTGATAAAGCCTGAGCTAATCAAGAATAAAGTTG
>CALFJG010000004.1 GCA_937877625.1 uncultured Prevotellaceae bacterium | reverse complement strand
AAGCCGTGAGAGAAAGAAACTTTTTCATAGCAATTAAAGAAAGATTTACGAAAATAGGTTTTAGGTTAATGCAAAGATACGTAAAACGGTGCTTGACCTATTTCTTACGGAATTTTGAACGCGTAAACTTATGGTGGCGCTTGTTGAAATTCTCGCGAAGGGAGGAGGCGAGACGCTTGGCAGGAGAATAGTACTCAGAGCCATCGGTAGAGGAGTAACTGTATGACTGACCATTCTCAGAGGCTATCGTACCATCGCCGTTGAGGACAAAAGTAAAAGAGTAAGAGTCAGAATACGAACTTGGTTCTTCACCATCTTCCCAGTACTCTTCTGTATATATTACCTTACTGGGGAAATAGGCAGGACCTACACCGCCAAGGCCTAACAAGGAGAGAGCGTCAAGTACTATAACGTAGTCAAACGGAACGACTTCGGCAATACATAAAGGCATCTGCAGAAGTGGGTTGCGCAAATCAGAATAGGTATATTCGAATGTTTCACGTCCATTTTCTATTGTCTTTTCTACAACGCGACCGTCAATTTCTTGGTATACACATTTATCATTATGCACAGCCTTGACAAGGTTGTCGTTCTGCCACGAATAAGTCATCGTCCCAGTACCGTTTTCCTTCCCCGTACCGTATTCATCAGACCATTCGCCGCTATATGTAAGCTTCGCGCTGGTGCATTGTTTCTTGCTGTTGTAACTAAAATCATAGGATACAGTACCTTTCTCATAGCCGTCTTCATCTTCAGAGGATACAGTACCTTTACAAGAACTAATAAGCCCGGCACTATTAAAGGTGAACGAAAAAGTCATGTCACCATCTTCATCTTTGATTGTAAAAGCGTTACCTTGAACGTACCACGTATTATCTACATCAGAGAACGACGTGAGTTTGCCTTTGTCATCATATTCGTACCAATAACCGTATGGTGCGCTATAAAGTTTCAGAATATCTCCTGCAGCGGTGGTTATCGTAGGTTCGGGAGTTGCACTCGATCCTTTGTCATCGTCGTCGCCGCAAGCGGTGAAGCCCAGACAAAGAGACAGGCCCAAGAGAGCCATAAAAAGCTTTTTCATAAGTCTTGATAATTTAGAAAAAAATATGTTAGCAATGATTTCTTTTGGCCGTTAGTCCGGCTCGCAATACTTCAGCTGACCTGTCCAACTAAAGGAGAAAGATGCTTCGATGCTCTCCGCTTCATCTCCCGAAGGATAATAAGAGACGGTAGTTTCTGGAATAGTAATCTTGTAGTTGCTGCCATCTTTCTCAAGGGTCAAACTAACACTACCTGCTGCACCGGGGTAACTAACCTCCTCATCAGACGTGCTGGAAGAAGAAAACTCTATCACCACGTTGTATGTTCCTGGCTCTAAAGAAGTAATCCCTTCGATGTTGAAATACAACATATCTATTTTCTTAGGAATGCTTCCACTTGGATTTGCTAAATTGAAATTAGAAAATTCAAACGAGACGCAGTCGTCTTGGGCAGTATCATAGAAACCATAGGTCAGGGCATAGTCCTTCCCGTTAAGCTTCATTACACCGCTGCCAGAAGAATCGTTGTCATCGTCGTCGCCGCAAGCGGTGAAGCCCAGACAAAGAGACAGGCCCAAGAGAGCCATTAAAAGCTTTTTCATAAGTTTTTTGATGATTTAGAATTAGTGCGTGAGGAGGCCTGTTGTTACAGAGGCCTCCTGCACGCTGGTTAACAGTTATTCGATAGTAAAGGTATAGATGTCAGCATAGCCAGTATCCTGCACGCCGGTGACAGATTTCACCACTACGCCATTCACCAAGATACGGCAGTTGAAGCGTTTGCCCGTGGCACCACTGTAGTGGTGTACGCGCACCTTATAGGTGCCGGCGGCAAACACATCGTTGATGCTATATATATTCTCTATAGCATTGCCGGCTCCCGTGAGCCAGTCGCGGTCGAGTTCAAAAGAGCCCTCGCGCATGTGGCCGTAATACACTTCTCCCGAGGGAGTGGTGAGGTGCAGGTCGTAGTCCGTACCGTTTCCGGCCTCGTTCACCCAGGTGAGTGTGGCCTGGAACTTACCTGTTCCGTAGGTAACGGTTTCGTCGCCCCAGATGGTGGGACGCCCGCTGTTCCATCCGTCGCTGGAGAGCGATATCTCCGTCCAGCCGCGATAGGTGTCGTAGCCACCGCTGCCTGCCACAAGGGTGTTCGTCACATTAACCTCTATCACCTCGTTATAGGTCTGCGTACCCGTGGCGGCCTGCTGCGAGGCCTCGCGTGCCTCACGCGACACCACAGCGGTGTAGGTGCCCTTGGGAATACCGGCCATATAGAGGTCTTTACCATTGGCGGTGAAGGCTATCGTGCGTGTCTGCCCGCTGGAAAGGGAGGTGGGTGTGAGAGTCAGATAATAATAATAGCCTTGCTCGATGTAGCGGCTACTGATATGTATGCCGCCCATCTGCTGTGAGGCCTCGGCGGACTGCTTCACAAGCACAAATTGTCCGAGTTCGAGTACGCTGACAGAAGCCGTTCCGTCGTCGTTGATTTTACTCCATGGCACGGCGACCCAACGTCGGGAAGCCTCGTCGTAGCGATAGAGTGCCACGTCGGAGGGGCTGAAGCCTTGTAACGGTACTCTGAGCTCGAGCGGTGATGTAAAGGTAAAGCCCATTGGCTCCACCTTGATATTTCCGCCCTCCACTAATGTGGTGCCGCTGGGCAAACTGGCGGGCAGGTCGTCGGCATCGGCGTGGCGCAGACTGAATGCCACGCGTCCGTCCTCGCCATCGCTATTGGTCGGTACAGCACCCTTAGGAACCACCAGCGTGTAGCCACCGCGAATAATGGTGCGGCTCTCGCTTGAACTAACCACCGAGGTAGCATTCTCATCGTCGTTACGGTCGGTATCCTCGGGGTCGCCGCTATAGTCCGGACGCTCAATGCTGCTGACCTTATCAAGGATATAGCGATGCACAAATACCTCGCCGTTCACGTCGCGCTCGGTCTCTACGGATAAGCGTCCCTTGCCGAGGGAGGTGAGGCGATACAAGTGGTCGTTGATATAGACATAGTAGTCCTCGCCCTCGACGAAAGCGTCAATCTCCCACTCGTCGTCATCGGTCTGCACGACGAGTGTACCATCTTCTATTTTAATGCAACTGTAGAGCAACTCATCGTCGGGCATATCCGAGACGTGCTTGCGTGTAGCCAAGTCAAGGAGTTCGCTCGTTGATACCCGCCACGTTCCCTCGGCCAACACCTGTATGTCGCCGGGTTCAAGGGGGAAAGTCTCCGTGCCATCGTCAAGACAAGACACAAAGCCCAATGTGGCACACACGCTCACTAAGACGAGCCACAGTCGTCCGAGAAGTTTCGTTGTTTTCATAACTGGTCTGTGTGTTTATTATTCGGAGTCGGTGTCCTCTGGTTCACCAAATACAATATAGAAGATACGTACAGCACGCGTCTTGCCGTCCTCGGAAAGCACGGTGATCTTCACCTCGTGCGGCTGTCCGTCCATCAAGTCATCTACGTTAGTGAAACGAATGACATAACTATTCTGCATAGCCCCGGTAACGGGCAAGCTTTCAAGATCTACGCCGGTAAAGCTTGAAGAGGTGAAGAACGTGGTGCCGCCCGTGTACCACGAAATACGCCACGGACGTTCACGGTAGCTCATAACCTCGTTGTTGACTACCCACGTGGTATCCGAACTAAACACCGTGTGAACCGTACCCTTCGTTGAAGGCCAGTTGGCTTGATCTTTGAAGTATTCCGTTGAATAGCCTTCAACATAATTTGGCTGGTTAGGCTCATCGGTAAAGTTTACATATACGCGGTTGGCACGTGTGCGGAAATGGAACTGATCGTCGGCAAAACGCAGGGCTTTACCGCCACATTCATCGGAAATACGAGTATAGGTGGAGGCTGCGCTACGAAGCGTTGAGGCATTTGGACCCTCAAAGTGTACGGTACGGTCTGTTCCCGAGCTATAGTCAAAGAAATCGATGATTGACTCACTGTCGGTAATGTCTATCGCACCGTTGATATTGCCATATACGTCGTAGCCCACGCAGCCGAAGCAGACATCAAGATTAGACGCTACGAGTTTCTGTACCCAGTCCACGATGTCACGCGCTATGGCATTGGCTTCTTCCGACATAGAGCCCGAATTGTCCACGAGGAAGACGATATCGGTGCTGATAGCATCCTCCTTCTCGTCGTCGGCATTGTTATATACGGTGAAGCCTTTGGGTTTACCGTCAACTTCCACCCATATATTCTGGTGCTGCTGGCGCGTGCCAAAGAGGCGGAGCCACTCAAGCGTTTCGGCGTCGCGCACGCCGGTCATATCCAAGCGTACCACCACATCGCCGTTCACTATCTCGGTACTATAGGACACGTTGGGTATGGTAGTCGTAGAGCCGTCGGTGATAACAGGGCTTTCTCCTGCCTCGCTGTCGTCGGGGATGCCGGTATGGTTGCGCGCTTTTTCTAAGGCGATGGTTTCATTGCCATCGTCTAAGCACGATTGCATACCGACACTCATCAGCACACCGAGCGTGAGAAGAGTTATCGATTTAAGTATCTTTTTCATCGCATTCACTTGTTAAGGATCTTAAATTCAACGCGTCTATTGATGGCACGTCCCTCCTCGGTGTCGTTGCTAACGAGCGGGCGCGTCATTCCGTACCAGGAATATGTGAGATTGCGACGGTTCACGCCTTTGCCCACTAAGTAATCTACCACTGCGGCGGCACGGGCGCGGCTGAGGTTCATATTGAAACGCGAACTGCCTTTGTTGTCGGTGTGGCCACTCACTTCTATCTCCATACCGGTCTTCTGAATGATTTCGGCCAGGCGGTCAAGATAGTCGTAGCTGGTAGGAAGAATGTTGCTCTTGCCGTACTCAAAGTTGATGCCTTCTACGGCGCAGAAAGTCTTACCCTTCACGTCCTCGCCGCGGTCTATCATATCGCTGATCTCTTCAAACGAGTTGCACGGAATAACGATAGGTTCTTCTTCAACAACCTGTTCAGGAGCCGGCTCTACGGGCGGGGTATATACTGGCGGGACATATACGGGAGCATCGTAGGTATATGCCACAGGAGCGGGCTTAGACTTGCTAAACACACTGAAGGGGATGCCGACCGAGAGGCGTGCCTCCCAGCCGCGGAACTTACGGGTGCCTTCGATGTCGTAGGTCTTGTAGTAGGTCTCATCGCGCACAAGGGCGGTGCCATCTTTCTCGTCACTGCCATACGTGTTGGACAAACCAAACTCGTAGCTTACGTTAGCCTCTAAATAGACGCGGTGGCGACCGGCGTTGAAGAACCACTTCAAACCGAGTCCGGCCTGTGCACCGAAATAGGTCTGTGCCAGGTTGGCCTTTGTAGCATCGAGGCGTACGCCCTCGTAGTAGCCGTCTTCATACAAATTCTCCGCCCGTATGCTTCCGCTCGTTACTAAGCCGAACACCGGGGCAACAAAGAGATAAGGGCGAAACTTGCTCTCGCGATTACCAAACTGGAAGAACACCGGGACACGCAGGTCAAGGTAGTTGGCTTTGAGTTTGTAGCGCACATCAGAAAGGCCAAAATACTCATAGAGGCCTTCGTAGTCCTCGTGTTGGCTATAAATGCCGCTAACTATGCCGCCACGACGCACCCACGTGAGTTCGGGGCGCACACCCCAGTTGCCTTTGCTGCCGAAGTTGCGCTCAACGAAGATAGAAAAGGTGGGGCTGGCAGACAGGTTGTCTTCATTAGGAAACATACGCTCGTCGATGTCTGAGAAATGCATGCCTCCCCAGCGCAGTCCTTCTGAGAGACCGAAGAACCACTTGTCGTGCTCACCGTCGTTTTCCTGTGCAAAAGCCTTCGGAACGGCAGCAAATGCGACAAGTGCGAGAAAGATAAGTGTCTTTTTCATAAAAGTAAATGATTATGGTTTTTTTTGATAAGAACTACACCTGTTTCTTGAAAGTCAGTGTACCTTCTCCCTCTGTATATGTAAACTCCGTAGCGGACTTGATCTTGATATTCATTACGCTGGGATCATCATCGTCATCATAATACAGTGTAAGTTTGGTGCCAACCAACTCGTAGGTAAAATTATCAACTGGTTCAAGTTCACCTTCGTAATACTCCTGACACGTTCCTGTTCCGTCTTCTTTGAAGACATAGATGGCATCAATGCCCTCAACATCCCATTCATACTCATACCAAGTACCGACGATGGAGAAGCCATCGGTAGCGTCGTCGTCATCGTCGCCGCAAGCGGTGAAGGTAAAAGTGCTCGCAAGCAGCAGCATTACAAATGCTGAAAAAAGGTAATTCTTCTTCATTGTAAATTATTTTTTGATAAAAGAAAAAGGGATAGGCCGACAGGAGCGTCAGCCCACCCCTCAAAGAGGAAAAATGTTTAGAAATTATAGCCGAGTTGGATATATACTCCGGAGTTCTTTATACTGGCCTTATGCCAATTACCATTGTCATCTTCGTAACCGAACGCGTCTTTGTTAATATTTGCAAGGCCGAACTGAGCATTTATTCCAAAGGTGAACTGACGATAGGCAGCTTCAGCACCTAAAACAAGACCGAAGTCAAAACGCTTCATTGGTGTATAAGTATCACCATCTTCTTTGTATTTCTTAAAAAGTTTATAAGAGTCAGATTCGCCAGACCAACTTTCCTTGCATTTTCCGCCAAGGCCATAAGCAAAGTAGGGGCCAAAGTTTACACGTACTCCCCAATCATCGGTGAAGTTATAACGATATTGGAGCAACAGCGGAAGCTCTAAGTAAGAGGGTGTGTATTTTTCTTCATATTTGTAGCCGTCTTCTGATACTGACGACTTTGACGGACGTGTGGAAAAATAAAGTCCAGGCTCAAAATAGAGGCTCTCAAAAATAGGGATGTCGGCTACGACACCTAAACGCAGGCCCACTTGGGCATCTGTTTCACCTTCATCAGCATTGAGGTAGTTGAAGTTAAGACCAGCGCGAACGCCGAAACTAATGGGTTGGTCACTCTTTTCAGTGGAAAAGAACGAGGTGCTACGGCCGGAAGCAATCTGCGCCGAAGCGGTTGTTGCACAAAGGAGAGCAACAGCCAAGAGAAGATTTTTCTTCATAATGATTTTGTTTAAAAAGTTAATAATAAAGGGTGTTTCAAGAAAAAGAAGAGAAGGTAATCGTAAGAGACACTGACATACTCAGATATTGCATTCCACTAAAACAAACTCTCCAATTGCCTTCTCTTTTTGGGGAGGCGAGCGTGTGACTAATACGGCATTTTGAACTCCATCTTCCAAACGTTATAGATACGTTTGGCTGAACCGCGCTGCGAGAGGAAGAAGATGCTACGTCCGTCAGCCGACCAGACGGCACTCAGGTCGTTACCCGGGTGAAACGTGAGTTGTGTAAGGGCTGTGCCGTCGGTTCTTACGACATAGATATCGGTGTTGGTGATTTTCTCTTTCTCCGACACGCTGCTGCCGGTGCAAAGCAACCAACGACCGTTGGGCGAGAGTTGTGGCGAGGTGAAACTCTTACCCGGCTGAGCGAGTATCACCTCCTCTACGCCCGTCTCATAATTGATACGCCATATCTCGCACTCATTCTCTTGCGTGAAACGCGCGCAGTAGAGCGTATTCGGCAGGCCGGGGATGGGCTGAGGGGTCATACCACGGGAGTAGTTTGAGAAGAGGTTGTTCTGCATATTATAACTCCAGAGGCTATAATTCTGATAGCCGCCCTCTCCACGGTGGAAATAGATGGTATTGCCGTCCTGGGCTATCACGGCACCAAAATCGTTGTCCGTGCCACCCGAGATTTGCTTCACCACAGAGCCCTGCTCGGCACCGGTGAGGTAAATACCGTTATGGCCGTTGCGCCACTCGGTAAAACACAGCGTCTTGCCATCGGGCGACCACGACACGTCGCGCACATTGGTGCGGAAGGTGCGCTGCACGCTGACACCGCCTTTTGTGGTGTTCTTCACCATCACATTCGAGGCATCGTTCTTCAGGCTAAGATAGGCTATGCGCGAGCCATCGGGCGAGATGGCAATTTGCGGGTTCACCCACCAGTTTACACGCGATTCCTTTCTGGAGGAAAAGATAGATGTGCCGCCACCCACTGTGGCATAGACAGCATCGGCATCTTCTGTTATCCTTTCAAACTTCGTACCGCCCTCTTCGGGTACAAAGACCTGTGAATAGTCGAACTTTCCACGCTTCTGTGCAAAGCCATCAAGTCCAACCAAAGCAAGGACAACCGACAAAACAAGATACTTCTTCATAAAACCGATTTATGAAAACTTACCTGCCAGCACCCTAAACAGACAATAATTTGAGGAATGAGAATGTTGTGTATATCGTACGGATATAAAAAAGCGCGGGTCGCTGTACCTATTGCTGCTCCCGCAAACTGAGGCTCTCGCATTGCCTTTCCTGTCAGGAGCAAGCAATGCAGAAGCCCACGCTGAATATGTATATCAAGGTGTCTCCGCCGTCATTCACCTACGATAAGGCAAAGGCCTCGGTTCATAAGTGAAAAGAAGAAATGGAAAAGATTCCTGTCGGATTACATATTCCCGATAGACATCTACCGCCCGCTGTAGTCTGGACAGGAAAAGAAATTTGCGAGATTTCAGTTTGCCAAAACTAAGCGCTAAGTAAACGCTTTATTATATGTATGTGTGCCCGCCCACCCGCTTCTGCTTTAAGAGAACTCTATAGCCAGCCAGCTGACAAACACAATGCAAAAGTAAGGTTTAGCACCTAATTTGACAAGTTTATTATTAAAAAAGTGACGAAAACGGGTGTTTTCGTGACGAAAGTGGTGCATTCTTAGATAAAAAAGGTAGAACAGGCGGGTTACTAACATTCCTGACGGGTACCCTATTATGGCTCTGACGGGCTATAGCGTCGCAATGCCGGAGCGCACGCGGCTCGCGTGCATTGCCTGTAAGGGCAGAGCCATTAGTCGCTGAAATGCTGTTACCCTTACAGGGCGCATATACCTCCCGCCGCATACCCAGGGTGCTGCCATAGGTATGCGGCTATAGCCCTTTGAGGGCAAACAGGCCAAAGAGGTAAGCGGGCGAGCCACCTGCGCTCCCAGAAGCCGCACACATACTTGCTAAGGCAAGCAATGGCGGGTTGCCAAGCCGTACGTTAGTGTTCCTCTATCCACCGTACTATCCACTCACCTACCTCGCGGGTGCCGTAGTGTTGTCCGCCCGCCACTTGTATCTCGGGCGTCCGCACATTGGCATCGAGGCTGGCATCTACGGCCTGACGGATCAGGCTGCCCTCTCCGACAAGGCCGAAGTGTTCGAAGAGCATCGCCACGGAGAGTATTTGCGCCAAGGGGTTGGCGATGTTCTTACCCTTGGCTTGTGGCCACGAGCCGTGGATGGGTTCAAAGACTGGTGTACCGGTGCCGGTGCTGGCACTGGGCAGCAGCCCCATTGAGCCGCTGATGCACGACCCCTCGTCGGTGAGGATGTCGCCAAAGGTATTCTCGGTGACCATCACATCAAAGAAGCGCGGCTCCTGTATCATACGCATAGCGGCATTGTCCACATACATGAAGTCTGTCTGCACATCAGGATACTCGCCCATCATCTCTTGTGCCACGTTGCGCCACAGACGGCTACTGGCTAAGACATTGGCTTTGTCCACCACCGTGAGGTGTTTGCGGCGCATTTGGGCATACTGGTAGGCTACGCGCAGGATGCGTTCCACCTCTGCACGTGTGTATTTGTTGGTATCCCAGGCCACCTCGGCTCCCTCGTGCTTCTCGCCGAAATACATTCCGCCGGTGAGCTCGCGGATACACACAAAATCGGCATCGCGCACCAACGGCTCGCGCAGTGGCGAGAGGTGGAGGAGGCTTGCAAAGGTTTGTACGGGGCGGATATTGGCGAAGAGGCCGAGCCGCTTGCGCATAGCGAGCAGGCCTTGCTCGGGGCGCACCGTGGCCGTAGGGTCGTTGTCGTACCTCGGGTCGCCGACGGCAGAAAAGAGTACAGCGTCGGACTCCGTACATATATTATATGTCTCCTCGGGGAACGGGTTGCCCACGGCATCGATAGCCGCAGCACCTACGAGGGCTTCGCGGAATGTCACCTCGTGGCCGAACTTGGCAGCCACCGCTTGAAGCGCCGCGCGTCCCTGCACACTGATTTCGGGGCCTATGCCGTCACCGGCAAGTAGCGCAATGTTGAGTTTCATATTCTTCTATCTTTTGTTTGTTTTCAAGGAGGAAATCTATATCGTCAAGCGCATGCATCAGACAATACTTCTTGTAGCCGTTGATGTCGAAATGCTCCGTGCGTCCCGTGGCATCTATTCTTATCGTCTGCGCGGGCAGGTCTATCGTTACTGTGGCGCGCGGGTCGTGCGCTATGGCATTGAGAAGTGCGTTGTGGAATGCCTCTCCCACCTGTAAAGGAAGGACAAAGTTGTTGAGCTCGTTCTGCCGGTGAATATCGGCAAAAGACTTTGCCACCACCACACGGAAGCCGGCATCGGCAATAGCCCAAGCTGCGTGCTCACGGCTGGAGCCACAACCGAAGTTCTCACCCGCCACGAGTACCTGTCCGCTGTAGCGAGCATCGTTCATCACGAACGGGAGCGGCTCGCCGAGGGCATCGTAGCGCCAGTCGCGGAAGAGGTTGTCGCCAAAGCCTTCGCGGTCGGTGGCTTTTAAGAAACGGGCGGGGATGATTTGGTCGGTGTCGATATTGTCGAGCGGCAGTGGCACGCACGAACTCTGAAGCACGGTAAGCGGTTGTTTCATAGCGGGGAGACGTGGTTTTTAGTGTTGTTGGCGGGTGCTATCTATTAGCACTTCTAAGGGTTCGGGCAAGAGGCGCAGGAAATATTCCGCCGCCGTGCCGTGGCCTACACGCAGTGTTCCTACGCCCGACATCGTGCGATAAGCTGCGAAGAACGGCTCTTCGTTGGGGTCGGTATAAAACGCTACGGACTCCGTCGCCCCACCCACAGGCATAATGGGCATATCGCCTTTTTGCACGGCAAACTCTTGGGCTTCAAGAGCGGTCTTCAACTCCGCAAACTGCTCGGGGGTAAAGGGATAGACGGTGTGCAAAAACACTTCACTATAGCCGGTAATAGTGAGGACGATGCTGTCGGGCGAGACCTCTATTTCGTAGTTACGATGCCAATCGGGCGGTGTGGAACCATCTGCGTAGTAATAGCACACGTGATTGGTGCCGGCCCACTTTTCTTTCGGCACTTTCACAATCAACACCGGTGTTGGCTCGGGGTCGCTCGGCAACTGTTCGGGAAATACAGATAGTAAGCGCATCTCGTTGACGGGCAACAGAAAAAAAGCACCGTCAAGCCCAGCGTGCTTTAGCGTGAGCGTGCCGACACCGCTGGCGAGGTAGCCATTATAATATGGTATAGCACTCTTGTCGTTATAGCACGACACCGACGTTATGCCGCCTCCCAGAGGTTGTTCGCCCACTCTGTCCTCGGGGATACAGCCTAAGCCTAATGCTGCAAGGCGGGCTTTAAGGTCGTTGAAGGCTTCCTCGGTGTTTGTTTCTACGATGCTGCCGGCGAAGATACCGGCGCGATAGATAGTGCCGACAATAGAGTCCTTATTTATGCAAATGTCTATGCTGTATTTATGTATGGGCAACACACTGCCATTCTCTGTGTGATAGCAGATACGTGTGGTAGATTTCCATTGTTTCTTGGAAATTACATTCTGTGCGCTCGCGGGTATGGCGGTCGCCACGGCGAGCAGCACCAAAACGATAGAGATAAAGCGTGATTTCATAAGAGCGTTCGTGGATCGGTTATAACACCTGTTACGGCAGCGGCGGCAGCGGTGAGGGGGCTGGCCAACACGGTGCGTGCCCCAACACCCTGGCGGCCTTCAAAGTTGCGGTTGCTGGTACTCACACAGAGTTTGCCGGCGGGCACCTTGTCGTCGTTCATCGCCAGACAGGCGGAGCAGCCGGGCTGGCGCACCTGAAAGCCGGCCTCATTGAGCAGCGTCTCTATGCCTTCGTCTTTGATTTGTTGCCACACCTGCCACGAACCGGGTACGAGCCAGGCGGTCACGCCAGGGGCTTTCTGCCGCCCGCGTACGATGGAGGCAAAGGCACGGAAGTCTTCTATACGTCCGTTGGTGCAAGCACCGAGGAACACATAATCCACGGCTTTGCCTATCATCGGCTCGCCGTCGTTGAACTGCATATAACGGAGGGCTTTCGCGTCGCTCTCGGTGACGGACGACGGGATGACATCGTCCACGGCGATGCCCATACCGGGATTTGTGCCATAGGTGACCATCGGGGCGATGTCGTCGGCAGAGAAGCGCACTTCTTTGTCGAACACGGCATCGTCGTCGCTTCGTAGCGTACGCCAGTAGGCCACGGCGTTGTCCCACGCCGCGCCGCGCGGGGCTTCGGGGCGGCCTTTGAGGTAAGCAAATGTCACGTCGTCGGGGGCTATCATACCGCCACGAGCACCCATCTCTATGGAGAGGTTGCAGAGCGTGAGACGCCCTTCCATCGTTAATGTGCGCACCGCCTCGCCGGCGTATTCTATGAAGTGGCCTGTTGCGCCGCTGGTGGTGAGGCGACTCATTATATATAGTGCTAAGTCTTTGGCGGTGACACCCCGGCGCAGCGTGCCGTCGATAGTGATGCGCATCGTTTTGGGCTTAGCCTGCAAGATACACTGCGCCGCCAACACCTGCTCCACCTCGCTCGTGCCGATACCAAAGGCCACCGCACCCACAGCACCGTGTGTGCTGGTGTGGCTGTCGCCGCACACGATGGTCATACCAGGCTGTGTGAGCCCGCGCTCAGGGCCTACAACGTGTACTATGCCGCTGCGCTTGTCGCAGAGGCCGTAGTGTGTAAGGCCAAACTCCTGGGCGTTGCGTCTGAGTGTTTCCACCTGCTTACGCCCCACGGGGTCGGCGATGGGTAGATCCTGATGGAGCGTGGGGATGTTGTGGTCGGGCATACACGTGATGCGCTCGGGGCGCAACGGACGTATGGCGCGACGGCGCAAGCCGTCGAAGGCTTGTGGGCTCGTCACCTCGTGGCAATAGAGGCGGTCGATGTAGAGTTGGTCGGGACCATCGCTCACGTGCTGCACCACGTGGGCATCCCATATCTTTTCAAAAAGCGTGTGCATCAGAAATAAAAGGAAATATGGCTATACGGGGTTCATCATTCGCGCACAAAAGTACAAAGAAATGTAAAACGCCGCCGCGATACGAAGCCTTGTTTTGCGTGCGCCCCTATAAATCAAGTCTCTAAGGGCTTTGCTTACGCTAAAACGTGCAAACTCTGGGAGCGCACGCGCCTCGCGTGAAAAATGAAGCAGGCGAGATGGTTGCGCTCCGATATGCGGCGGGCCGCCTGCGCTCCCAGTGCCTGCTTGCCCTTTCTTTATACCACTTCCGTAACTTGAATAAACAACAAAGTCCGACCGTGATTAAACGTAATCCGACCGCGCTTAAACGTAGTCCGACCGATTTTAAACTCGAGTGCTTTGATTTTAAAATCAATCGGATTGATTTTAAAATCAAAGGCGTTGATTTTAAAATCAAAAGGACTACGTTTAAACGCGGTCGGAATGTGTTTAAAATCCGTCCGATAGATTTTTTTCTTAGCAACCGAGGCGCAATTTTCTGGGAGTGCAGCCTTCTGGGAGCGCAGGCGGCTCGTCTGCATCTGGGAGTACACGCGCCTCGCGTGAAAAATGATGCAGGCGAGCCGCCTGCGCTCCTGCAGTGCGTGCCTATTTTTCTTGTCTCTATTCGGCGTATACGAAATAAAGCGGAGAGTACGCCGTTTGTATACTCCCCGCTTTATTTAAGTTAAGGTGGGTGTTATTCACCAGGCCAACCATCCCACACGAACGCCTCGTCCCAAGTGCCGAAGTTGGACGTAGCATTCATAATGTAAACGTTCATCGTGAAGACGTTGCCTTCGTTGGTAAACGTATTACCATAAGCAGGATAGTAATAGAGGTGGAACGTGCTACCGCTATAGGTCAAGCCGGTGTCTTGGTCGGCGGGCAAATAGTCGGCGTTGTAGTCGTCGTCCACATAGAAGTCAATATCATATCCGTTGCGGTAAGCACTCTTGAGGCGGTACATCTGCGTGCCTACGGCGTGCCATACAGGAACATCCTCAACGGGCTGCATACCGAAGCCGTAAATGAGTAACTCGGAGTAGAGCGTGGCGGAGCCAGCCTCTTCCCACACATAGTCGCAGTTGACGGTGATAGTGAACGTGCCGCTGAAGTAGTTGAGGTCGTAGGAGCCTTCGGGCAGAGTGATATTGAGTGTCTCGGCCTGCCCGGGTTCGAGGGCGCAATGCACGGTGAACTCGGCTTCGGTCTGTCCGGCCTCGTATGTAATGCTCTCGGGTACGTCGAAGAGTTCGTTGTCGCTCTCGAGGCTGATGGTCTCGGCGTTCCCACCCTGTGGGCGCACCACCTTTACATTGAACGACTGGTCTTCATCGGCGGGGGTAAAGGTGAAACTCGACTGCTCGCCTGTAATATATAATCCTTGGTAAGGGGCAGGAGCATCATATTCGTAGTCGTCGGTGCAAGCAGTCAGAGCTAAGGCACTCGCTACGAACACAAAGGCGTATTTGAATAGGTTCTTCATAATGGCTTAAAGATTATTTAAGTTTGAGCACTTTGTGGCGCGTTTCGCCCTCATCCTCATCATCCTCCATACCCCAAATGGAATACATATCGGAGGGGTCGGGAGTAGCATAATCGATGGTGGCTCCGTTGTTGTTCTCTTCATTACGTGGGATAACAAGGTTCATCCAACCGGGGAACGTGGTGGTATTGAACTGGAAGTCGGGATCGTGGTTCGTGCCGGGGTAGCCGCGTGTGACGGGCATATTGAGACGCTTGATATCGTAGAAGATCTGGCCCTCGCCCCAAAGCTCTATGCGCTTCTGGAGGATGATTTCTTCCACCACATCGGCAAGGCTGGAAGCGTCGCTGCTATAGTTTTCGTCACGATAGCTCTGCATGAAGTCGGTAAGGATGGCCATACCTGCGGCAGGGCTCTGTATGCGTGCCGCAGCCTCGGCTGCGATGAAGTACATCTCCTCCACGCGCATCACGGGGAATGCCACAGAAGCGGCCACGGTATAGTCCTCCATCTCGCCCTGTCCGGGACGGAACTTCACACTGCTGTAGTCGGGCATTTCTTCTCCCCAATCCTCGTCAATGAAAGAGGTCATACCCTGAAGCATAGAGCCTTCGGGAGCCTTGAACCATAGTTTGCGCCAGTCGGTGTCGCTGATCTTGTCGTAGAGGCTTGCGTCAATCTCAACCCATACATAACCACCGCCGGCATAACCGAAGTAAGTCTCGTTTGAGAGGTGGCTCGTCCAGTTGATGATACCGCTGGTTACGGCACGGTTCTCCTTAGAGAACTGACCGGCCCACATAAAGTCGCTGGCAGTGTTGAAAGCACTGGTGAGGCTCAGACCGCGCGAGGCGGTGATTACCGACTGTGTGCTGTTGTTGATGGCATTCACAGCAGCCTCGTAGGCTTTGTCGTAATCGCCGTGCCAGAGATAGAGGCGTGCGAGTACGCCATAGGTGCAGTCAAGATGAGGGAACGTCTTATCACGCAGCGTGAGACCGGGGATGTAGTCCACAGCGTTGAGCAGGTCGGCCTCTATGAACTGGAAAATCTCCTCGCGTGTGGCACGCGGCGTGTTGTGGCTCTCTTCCTCGGTGGTCTCATCGGTGATAATGGGTACGGTGAGGCCCTTAATGTCATTGCCCTTGGCGTTGAGGATCTTACCATCGGTCTCGGGCAGGATGTCGTTGGCTTTCACTTCATACATCTGTGCGAGGTCGGTATAGGCCAGCGCACGATAAGTGAGCGCGGCACCGAGTATGCCAAGTTGTTCCTCCGTGGCGTTCTCGGGGTCAACACTGCTTATTACATTGTTAGCAGCGTTGATGAGGTCGTAATAGTATGTCCAGATGTAACTGGCACGATTGTAGTCGCGACCCATATAGGCATTCTGCTCCCAACTCCAATAGTTGTCATAGCCCGAGGCTTGGTCTTTGACTATATCGGCAGTGAGGATGTCGCGGATGTGCATAATACTGCTATAGCCATAGGCGAAGTGATAGTCGGTGTTTACCGAAAGCATCGCCGAGGGAATGCCATAGAGCATAGCGGTCTGCGAGGAGGCCGACTGCTCCACCATATCCTGTGTGGCAATGCTGGTGGGCGTTACCTCGTCAATACAGCTCGTGAGTGCCGTAGCACCTAAAGCGAGCAAGAATATCGATTGCTTAAAAAGTTTCATAATATCTGTTTCGTTATTATCTGCGGGTGAGACATCAGAACGTTACAGTCAGACCTCCGCTGATGGTGCGGATGGGCGAGTAGTACTGGTTGCTGGCAGCACCGGAAAAGGACATACGCGGGTCGAGACCTTGGCGTTTGCTCCAGAGCCACACGTTGTCGGCGGTGCAGTAAACACGGAGTTTGCTGATACCGACACGGCTGGTGATGCTCTGCGGCAGGGTGTAGCCGAGCGTGATATTTTGCAAAGAGAGGTAGGAGGCACTGGTGAGCCACCGATCGCTTGCTCCGTTTTGCGTAGCGGTGCTCTCGTATATCAGACGAGGAATGCTTGCCGTCCAGGGGTTGGTAACATTGTCATCATCGTCGTATTCGAAAGCGGTGATGGAATAGCCTTTAAGTAGGTCGGCATGCAGCTGACGGCCACGGGTTGCTGAGTTCACACCCATTGCGGAGGCATAGTCGCTGTCGTAAACCTTACCACCAATCTGATAGGCAAAGTCCACGCTGAAGTCAAAGCCTTTCCATTCAAGGCTGGTGCCAAAACCACCATAAACCTTAGGCAGTGCGGTACCGCAGAGATAGTAGTCGGCTTCGGTAAACGTCGTTGTGGTCTCAAGTGTGGTGTTGCCCTCCTCATCCTCGCTATTTTTATACCACATAGACCGACCAAGTTCGTCCACACCGGCATATTTCTTGAGGTAGAACGTATAGTAGCTCAGGCCTTCACCGATAAACTTGTTACCACTCTCAAAGCCCATGTGTCCGTCAACCTCTTTAGTCTTCTGCTGTTCATCCAAGCGGAGTACCTTGTTCTTAAATGTGGTGAGGTTGAAGTTTGCGCTCCAAACAAAGTCTTTCGTGCGGATGATTTGTCCGACGAGTTCGAGCTCGAAACCGCTGTTGCGCATATCACCCACGTTGGTGTAGTATCCGCTCCAGCCGTAGGAAGGCGCGAGGTTGAAGAAGTAGAGCATATCGGAGGTCTTACGGCTAAAGAACTCCATGCTACCGCTTAGGCGGCCTTTGAAGAGCGAGAAGTCGATACCAACGTTGAAGTTGCCCACCGTCTCCCACGTCACATTTTCGTTACCCATCGTATTTGGCACGAGTGAGGCCGTACCATCTGCATTCTGCGGGGCATAGGTGTTTACGTAGTTGTACGAGCCAATGCGGTCGTTACCATTCTCACCGTAGGACATCTTGAGCTTCAAGTCGTCCACCCAGCTGAGCTTGAACCAGGGTTCTTGGCTGATACGCCAAGCGGCAGAGAAAGCATAGAAGGTACCCCAGCGGTGGTCGGGGTGGAAGTTGCTGGAAGCCTCACGGCTCAGGGCCACGGCACCGAAGTAACGCTCAGCCCAGTTGTATTCCACACGTCCGAGCCAACGCTCACTGTTGTAGTCGGAGCGGGCGGAAGAGGTGTTGTCGCTAATCACAGCACTCGCCAGCTCGTCGATGGTAGGATCCCACTGATTGTGGCGCTGTCCCCAGAGTTCATAAGAACGCGAGCGAGAGTATTCGTGACCCACCATAGCGGCTACGCTGTGACGATTGAACACGTGACCCCAGTTGAGCAACTGCTGGAAGCTGGTGCTGAACTGACGGTCGTGTTCCACATACACATTACCATTGCTACTTGAATACTGACCGAACCAAGGGTTGGTGGTGTTGTGGAAGCGTGTTTCATCAACAAATACGGTGTTGCGCGAGGTGAACTTGAAGTCTGTCAAGAAAGATATTTCAGCCACGCCCTCGGCACGCATAGTGTTGCCCTCGCTGTAGTTACGGTCGAGTTGCACCTGCGAGAGGGGATTTGCCTGTGAGAGGTACGGACGGTAATAACTAACTATCGAAGCATCGCCGTAGTCGTAGAGCAACGAGCGACTCGTGGGGTCGTAGATGGTGTTGCCATTCACGTCACGAATAAAGGCGGGATAGATAGGAGCTACAATCGTGTAGCTGAAGAGGTTGCCACTGTAGGCACTCTCACCATTGTTGTCGAGGTAGTTGTTGCGATAGTGAGCGTACATCATATTTCCACTCAACCGCAACCAGTCTTTTACCTGATACTCGGCTTTCAAACGGCTGGTGAGGCGCTCAAAGCGGCTGGCGATGGTGATACCCTCGTTGTTGAGATAGTTCACACTGGCATAGAAACTGCCTGCTCCGCTGTTACCACTGGCGGTGATGGTGTACTCCTGGCGCAAACCATTGTTATAGATAAGGTCGCTCCAGTCGTCGGGCATCAAGAGATAGTCGCCATCTACGCGACCGAGCGTGGCATTGGGGTTGAGTTTACCATTGATACCGATGAGCGACTGACCAACGGGGACGGTATAAACGTTGTAGCCCAAACCGCGCGTACCTGTGATGAGATTGTTGAGTGCCCAGGTGTGTGCAGCAGCATCGGTCTGGCCGTTATCGGTGGCAAAGTTGCGCAGGGCAGCGTAGAACACCTCATAGTACTTTGCGGGGTCGGTAATGTAGTTGTAGTCGGGAAGAGCACGGCTGTTGCTTCCCCACTTGGCATCTACCGTCACCGTAGTGTGACCATCGGTATTCTTGCCGCGCTTGGTCTGAATGAGGATTACACCATTGGCAGCGCGAGCGCCATAGAGGGCTGTAGAAGCAGCGTCTTTCAGCACCGTCATACTCTCAATGTCCTGATTGGTGATAAGGTTTAAGTCGCCGTCGAAAGGTGTGCCATCAAGTACGATGAGAGGTGTATTGCCTGCACTTATTGACGTGAGACCACGTACAAGAATTGTGGGGTTACCCGTACCGGGCTGGTTGGACGATGAGCGGAACTGCACGCCAGCCACCTTACCGTTGAGTGCCTCAACGGGGTTGCTCACCTGCACCTTGCCGATTTCCTCTGCTTTCACAACGGAAGCCGAACCCGTGAAGGTGTTGCGCGTGGTGGTGCCGTAGGCCACAACCATCGCCTCATCAAGCGCACTCTCGCTGTATTCCATCAGCACGTGCACAAATTCTTTTACTGCGA
>CALFJG010000003.1 GCA_937877625.1 uncultured Prevotellaceae bacterium | reverse complement strand
TTGCCACTGAAGACCAATTAAGGCTCTTTTTAGGAGTATATTTGACCCTTAAGCCAGAAAGCTACCCACCTTCTAATAACCAATTATTAAATTGCTGTCCGCTAATAGTTTGTCGTTGACAGACTTTTGCTCGCCAAGGCAAAGCTGAAGCAAGCTTCGCTTTGCTTTTCTGGCTTAACGCAAAAGTTTAGGCCTTTGCAGAGCATTGCACGCGAGGCCGCGTGCGCTCCGACATTGCGAGGCCGCGTGCGCTCCGGCGGGCGGCTCGCTATATAAAGGTCGTGGGTGCTGCTATGCTGTTGCCCCTACTTTAACAACGAGCGCGATTGCTATTGCATATCGCGCTCGTTGTTCATAAAGATTTCCTGTCCGTCTTCATCGTAGAAACGATATTCAAGGTAGGAAAGGCTTTGGTTAGGAATGATTTTCCATCCCCAGCCGTAGCGGGCGTGCCATTTGTGGGCAAGGCTGATAATACCTTGGTTCACATAGGCGGCCACGAACGGATGAATATGGAGTCGGAACTTCTTGATGCGGTGTTTCTTGGTGAGTTGGTCTATCTTTTCTTCTAAGAGCTCGGTAAATAGCAGACTCGACTTTATCTTGCCCGTACCGCCACACGTGGGGCACTGCTCCTCCACGCTCACCTCTTGGGGTGGGCGCACACGTTGGCGGGTTATCTGCATGAGGCCGAACTTAGAGAGCGGCAGGATATTGTGGCGCGCACGATCTTTCTGCATATTCTCGCACATACGCTCATAGAGCATCTGCCGGTGCTCGGGCTCGCTCATATCAATAAAGTCAACGATAATAATGCCGCCCATGTCTCTCAGCCGCAGTTGGCGAGCCAGTTCGTCGGCAGCTCCGAGGTTCACCTCTAAGGCATTGCCCTCTTGTCCCCCGTCCACCTCACTGAGCGAGCGGTTGCCGCTATTCACATCCACCACGTGCATCGCCTCGGTGTGCTCTATAATGAGATAAGCACCGTGTTTATATGTCACGCTACGCCCGAAGGCCGCGCGTATCTGGCGCGTCACGCTGAAATTGTCAAAGATAGGCACGTTGCCGCGGTAGTGTTTCACTATCTCTATGCGCTCGGGGGCTATCATCGACACGTAGTCGCGTATCTGGCGATAGGTAGGCGCATCGTTCACATAGATATTGGCAAACGAGGGGTTGAAAAGGTCGCGCAGAAGCCCCACCGCGCGCGAGGTCTCCTCATAGACGAGCAAAGGCCGCTCGGGGGATTGCTGTAACCGCTCCACCATCTTTTGCCACCGCTGGTAGAGCCCACGCAGCTCGTTGTCGAGTTCGGAAGCACCCTGCCCCTCGGCTACGGTGCGTACGATAATGCCAACACCTTCGGGCTTGATGCTTGAGATAAGTTGTTTGAGGCGCGCACGCTCGCCGCGCTTCTTAATTTTTGAGGAGACGTTGATTTTGTTGCTGAAAGGCATCATCACCAAGTAACGTCCGGCGAAAGATATTTCGCACGTCAGCCGCGGCCCCTTGGTAGAGATAGGCTCTTTCACTATCTGCACGAGTACGTCCTGCCCCGTCTTCACCGTGTTTTGTATGCTCCCCTCGCGGTCGAGGTCGGCCTGGCGGGGAAAAGCAGAGAGACGACCCACGCGCCCCTTGGCGGCGCGTTCAAGAAGTTTTTCGTACGAATGGAAATGCTCTCCGAGGTCTAAGTAATGGAGAAAAGCATCGCGCTCGTAACCCACATTCACGAAACATGCGTTCAGGCCCGTCATAATCTTCTTCACGCGCGCCAGATAGACGTTGCCCACTGCGAAATGCTCGCTCAAGCCCTCTTCCTGATATTCGGCGAGGCGCTTGTCTTCAAGCAACGCAATAGACATCTTCTTCGACGGCTGCACATCGACAATGAGTTCGCTGGTCATGTTGCAGAAAAAATGTGTACTGTTTGAATACTATAGGTTCTGTCTGTTCGCAACAGAACCCACCTATAAAAAGGCGTGCCAATATGCCTCAACAGTAAGGAGGCACACCAGCACGCTTTCACTCTTAAGCGGCACAAGCACTTATATATTACTTGCTCTTGTGCCTGTTCTTGCGCAAACGTTTTTTGCGCTTGTGGGTTGACATCTTGTGTCTTTTCTTTTTCTTACCGTTTGGCATAGTTGTGGAGGTTTTTTGATACGTTTGATATTGTTCTTGCGCTATTTGATACGTACGGCGAGTTTCTTTGACGGCTTGAAAGATACTATTTGATGCTCGGGGATTACGAGCGAGGTGTTTGCCGTAATGTTGCGTCCCAATTTCTCTTTGCGAGTCTTAAGAAGGAAGGTGCCGAAACCACGCATATATACGTGCTCCTTGGCTTCAAGCGAGGCACTCACCGCTTCTACGAAGGCATCAACGCAGGCTGCGGCTACTATCTTCTCAACTCCTGTCTTCAAGTGAATTTGTGAAACAATTTCTGCTTTTGTCATGGTTCTGGGGTTTGGTTGCTTCTATTATTATAAATATGGAGTAAAACGTACTGTCGCTTCTGAATGATTGCTCTCAAAGCGGGTGCAAAGGTAATGATTTTCGGATATTTCCGTTACAAACTTGTAGGAAAATCTTATTAGCGAAGCAAAAAATGTCGCTTTTCAGTCATTTTTCTATGACGGCTTGGCATTTGTCATTTATCATTCTTTCTCAAGTTTCGCAAGCTGTGAAAAAGCCCTGACAGGGCGACAAGCAAGACGTATGCCGGAGTACCTGCAGCTCAATGCCGGAGCGCAGGCGGCTCGCCCGCATTGCCCGTAAGGGCAAAGCTCCGACTGCAACGTTATGTTTTTATGCCCTTGCAGGGCATTGCAGGCGAGGCCGCCTGCGCTCCCAGAGGGCTGCGCCTTGGTTGCATCGCTTATTAAACCAAAGAGTTTGTCCTTGACAGACTCCTGAAACCTATGTTGTTAGCAAACAACCATTTTACAAAAAAGGGAAAATTATTATCAAAATGTATGAAACAGAAAGAATTAAACGGTGATAATTGTGAGATTTTTTTATTTTTGCACGGCTTTAAGCAAGACATTCTCCTGTGTTAGCCTAACGCGCTAAGAGCCCTTTCCTTGTTGCGGCCTACGCATTCTGCAACGTAGGAACTTCTGCGTTAAGCCAGAAGAGCAAAGCGAAGCTTGCTTCTGTTTTGCCTTTTGCGAGCGAAAATCCGTTGAAGACGAACACTTTTCTTGAAACAGACATTCTTTTTTTTGAACTATACTCTCTTATTTTTACTGATATGAAGAAAGCTTACTTTCGTCCTTGGCTACGTCCTGTAGCACTCTATGGACTTTGTGACTCTGTGGTAATCACCGTCAGCGGCTCTGAAGAAGATGACGACGACTCCGACAAGACGCGCCAAATGCTCTGGGACAACGAGGACGCGCCTCTGGGCGGAGTAGTCGGCACACACAAGTTTTGGAACGAATAATCTTTTTCTTTTACTACATCATTCCAAAATTCGTTGTGTCGATAAGTCTCTCGGCTCAACCCACAACACACATAGATCACATTGATAAAGAACAATTAAAACAAGACTATACAATGAAAGCAAAGACGTTGTTTCTTTCATTCCTTATGTTGCTGGCAGGCGGGCTGCCAGTAATGGCTGACATCACACCTGGCACCTATCTGCTCAAGAACGTAGATGCCAACCTCTACCTGAAACTCGCTGATAGTTACACAGAGACCAATGTGGTAAATGCCACAACACTCGTGGCAGAGAGCGAGGCTACGGAGTTTGTGCTTACAGGCAACAGCACCACTGGCTATTGGCTCGGAAAGGCAAACACAAAGTACACTTTGTCGCTGGCCACAGGCACATACGCCGGCTGGAACACAGCCAACACCGGCAACACGGCTTGGACATTTACCGATGCTGGCGACGGCTACTATTACATCTCTTCCGAAAAAGGTTACCTCGATCCGGGAGCCACCACGGCAGGATCCTACATCTATACGAATCACTCATCAAGTAGCACCGCCCGATGGCAACTCATATGGAAACCTACGGTATCGTCCGATGCGGTCTATGCTGTCTATAACGCACCGAGCGATGGCAACCTCTACCCCATCACGGCGGCCGCCTCAGCAAGCACTGCGCTGACAAGCCCGAGTTCCAGTTCTGCAACGCCCCAGTTATTCGTGTTCCGCGAAAACGGAACAGACACCTACGACGCACCGCTTTATTTCTTTGAGGCAGCCGAAGGTACGGGGTACAACCTTTGCCATACCGCTGGAGGATATCTGTCTAATTTTTATATAAAAGCTGAGGCGACCAGCACAAACAAGTCGTTCATACTTATGAACGACGGGCAGAGTTACATCAGCAACTACGCAGCCACAACAGGTGTTTTTGCCACAGGCAACTACTTCAATCTTGTACAGAAGACTAATGATGCAAAGGCATATTCCTGCTACCATAGTAAGAATGATGGCAGTGAGTATAACGGCTATTCAGGTGTATATAATGAACTCTATTTTGATGGCACAGATAGCAGCACGCCAGCGGTTGCCGTTAGTTCGTGGAATCCGCGCTGGGCAGTGCTTCCTCAACCCTACACGGTCTATGATGTCACAGTCACCGGCCTTTCCGACGCGAGCAGCGTGAGCGTGACATACTCTGGCAGCGGCACGATTTCGGGAGCCACATTGACGCAAGCCAACGGCGGCTTCTTCGCCATCAGCAACAGCGTCACGCCAGCAGAAAGCGACTTCACCGCTACCGACGTGAGCGGATACAGCTGTTCTCTGAGCTTCAGCGGCACCACAGTAACAGTGACATACACCTTAGACCTGCTAAACTCTACCGAAGTCACTACCGGTGAAATCGATGCCCACAAGTGCTACACCATTCTGCCTTACGATAACTCGCGCGGCACATGGTACTACTATTCTTCTGTCAGCGTGGGCAACACCAGCAATGAGATGGCGATGTACTCTACCGACAAAGCCGGGGTCACACCATTATCAACCGACCGGAATCAGCAGGTCGTGTTCATCTCCACTGCTAGCAATATGTATGTGTACAGCCTCGGAGCTGGCAAATTCTTCAAGAAAGACACGTCGTTCAACATTAGCACATCTGATACCAAATACGGTTGCGTGGTTCTTTCCGACATACCCTCAACGACACTCAGCCCCATCACCTTTAAGTCATCAACAGGCAGTTGCACCAGCTATCCCTATGTCGTAATGATAGGCGGGAGCGACATCGGCGTGAGCAACAGCTACACAGCACCGCTCATCACTTTCTGGACAAGTACGGAAGATGGCGGCAACTGTGTAAAAATCCTTGAAACAGGCACCATTGACGATGCCACTTATTGGGACATACTTGATGCGGCCTATCACGGCGAAGGACAGACGCAGACAACCTACACCATCAACTACACGGGGCTTCCCAGCGGAACTACCGGCAGCGTAACCATCGGCGGCGTGGCACGCACCACAAGCCTTACCACCTATATCCCCTACGGTAGTTCGCCGTTCTCCAGCACCGACATCGTGGCCACGGAGATCAGCGGCTACAGCTGCGATGTAACCGTCAGCGGCACCACCATCACCGTAACGTACACGGAAGATGCCTATCTCGCTACTGTCTATACACTCTCCACCCCGGCGCGCGGCTCGGTGTTCTGCAAGAGCGAAGGCTCCGTACTCTACGGCAGCAACTCCACCAGCTACGGCGAAACCTTTGATGCCACCAACACACGCTTCCAGTTCGCATTCATTGAGAGCCAGTACCTCGGGCGCAAGTTCCTCTACAACGTAGGCACAGGGCAGTTCGCCTATTCCGCCACCAGCGCATCTTCCTCCATACCTACAAGTACCAGCGTGAACTTCGCCACGGGACAGGTGACGATGCTCGCGTCAACGGAATCGACCTACGCGGCCACGTATCCCGACGTGATAAAGGTGGGCGACTACCAGATTAACCTCTCAACAGCCAGCACGGGTGTCTATTCGTGGAATAACGTGTCGGATGACGGCAACTGCCTGCTCATTGAGGACGTAGGCACAGCAAACATTGCTGCAGCGCAGAGCTTGGTAAACGCTGCCGAGATCTCCTACATCAACTCGCTGCTCGCCTTGGCGGGCAGCACGGGCTATCCCGCCGTCGGGACAAAACCCTACACAAACCTGCTCGCTCTGAAAAACGCCATTGAGGCGGGTACGGCCTCCAGCGACACCGATGCCAACTGGCTCATCGTGTACTACTACATACACGCCAACATCTGCGACGAAGCAGGCTATCCCGAGTTCGACGGCATCACCGTTACGTTCTCCAACACGAAAGTCTACTACCTCCTTCCTTACGACACCGGTACGGACACACAAGACAGGGGTACGTTCTACTATGATGCCTCTGTCACCACCGACTATATGTACAGCACGTACAAGTCGAGCGTGGCTCTCGATCCCACCGACGCAAACCAGCAGCTTGCCTTCATCACCGTGGGTGCCAACTCCTATATATATAGTATAGGTGCACAGAAGTTCTTCACAAAAGACGGCTCGCAGATTGCACTCACCGCCGTCCCCACCTCTGCGAGCCTCATCAGCATGACTGCTTCCACGGGTTATACCTACTTTCCATGGGTATTCAAAGCCAACGGCTCCATCTTCGGTATCAGCAATGGCTATACCTATCCTATATACTTTTTTGATAGCACCGCCGATGGCGGAAACTGCATGCGCGTTTGGCAAGTGGGCGACATCGATGCCACGAGCTACTGGAACGCCCTCGACGGTATCTACAACTACGAAGGACAGACGCAGACAACCTACACCATCAACTACACGGGGCTTCCCAGCGGAACTACCGGCAGCGTAACCATCGGCGGCGTGGCACGCACCACAAGCCTTACCACCTATATCCCCTACGGTAGTTCGCCGTTCTCCAGCACCGACATCGTGGCCACGGAGATCAGCGGCTACAGCTGCGATGTAACCGTCAGCGGCACCACCATCACCGTTGCCTACACGAGCACTACGGTTGAGACCGCCGACATCACTTATATATATAAATACGGAGACACGGAGTGGTACAGGGAAACAAAAGACGGCATTGTAGGGCAGGCCTACCCCGACCTCTACGCACCGCCCACGGGTGTGAAATACACAACGATACCCTCCGGCACTGTCACGGGAGATGAAACGGTGAACATACCCTGTGAACTATACAACGACTATTGGATAGTACCCAGCAGCAGTTACAGCAGTGCCACATGGTTCTACTGGAACATTAACGACACTGAACATTCCTATCTTTTCTACGATCCCGATCCCGATCACAAATATCTCCCCTATACCTCTAATCCTTCCAACACCGACACGTATAAGTGGGCTTTCCTCGGCAATCCTTTCACAGGATATAAAATTATTAACAAGGCTGCTGGCGCATCAAAAATTCTGACAAGTGTCAGCCCCACGGCTGAGCCGAATTTCAGCAACACCACCGGCGGCGAAACCTGTCCGCACATGGAGGAGGAAAGCGGACTTGATACTGAAGCCTACAATACCTACTGGACATTCACTGAAAACAGTATAGGCTTTGTTTTGTCACGCCAAGGAGAAAGTATATACTGTAATCGCCGTAACTATAAGTTGGCTTACTGGACAACCACCGATGCTGGAAGTCGTATGTACATCGTACCCGTTGAAACCATGTCACCCGAAAGTAGCCTTTCCGCTGTGGTTGACAAGGACGGAACGGCCTTGAGTAGCAGCAAGCAGTATCGCATTGTGAACCGCTACACAGGCTTAGCGATAGATGCTTCGTCACAAACGAACGAGTCTTATGTACTCAAAAGCGTCTCAACAAGCGATGATGACGGACAAGCCTGGAACATCAGTTATAGCGGCGGCTTCCGCCTGCAAAATGCCAGCACCAGCGAATATATATGTAGCGAAAATGCCGGATGGTGGTGGTATTATGCCAAAACGACCTCTACCAGTACGGCTATGTATATCTATGAAGCCGATATAGAGGATGACATACAGTATTACTACATCTCGTCTTCTTCATCCATATCACTCACCGACGCATCAGGACGTACTTTCATCGGCGATGGAGGAAGCTACTCCTACCCCTACGCTTCCGTGATGAACAATCGCTCACAGTGGTATTTTGAGCAGATAGAAGAAACACCTTCGTACGTTTCAAGCATCACCAGCGGAAGCTACTATCGTCTTATTAACAATGCTTATCGCTCTCGTGCTATGATTGACGATGGTATTGGTGTTTCCTCTGCTGCAATAGATGATAATTACTCGCAATTATGGAAGATTACCCTCAGCGGTTCAAACTATACATTACAAAACGCAGCAACTGGTAATTATATTGGAGACTACACTGGTCAAAGTGTAAAATATACCACAGGTACCACAGCAAGTACTTTCACAGTTAACTCTTCTACGTCTTATACTACAAATTCAGAGACAGGCTTCCGATTTAGTTCTTCTAACAACACCACTTATGAATTGCACTGTGCTGCAACACAAAGTTACGATGTTGTGGCTTGGTGGGAAGATTTTGCCACAGCCAGTTGGTGGCTGCTTGAGGAGGTAACCCTGACATCTGAACAGTTGGCAGAGATAAATAGTTTGCCGACATATTTCTTGACCGACTACACCTCCGCACTCTCCACGTTCTTCGACGACTACGCCTGCACACAACTCAAGAGCACATACGCTGCTATGTCCGATGCCGACCTGCGCACGGCAATGAGTGATCTCCCCGACGCATTGCAGGAGATGGCAGTACGCGTGAAGAACGACACGTGGAATAGCAACACCCTCTGGAACTCTTACGAAAAGAGTTTCCGCATCCACGATTATACTGCTTACTCCGAGCCCAACACTTGGTGCAATGCCACCAGTATCTGGGGTACAGGCTTAGGTTCATCAAATGCTTATTTACGTACGAGCCCAGGTCCTTTTGGTCGCCTTACACAATCAACGGGTGTCAAGTATTCAGCAGGCGACTTTGCCTATATCTATGTCAACGATGATCTCTACGACTCCGATGGACACCTTTACGCAGAATTAGTACAGGGAGTTAATAGATATGGTACACAAAGACCCATAGAAAAAGGTTATAACTGCATTCTTATACCTTTCGATTGCGAACTCTTTATCACTTACAACGTCAGCAGTATCAGCAAACTCCTTTCGCTCTATCCTGACATTAAAGTTCATGTAGAGGGAGGCACCTGTACTGGTACATGGGATCTTGAGCGTGGCCACACCAACAACGACTGGTACTGGTTGGCTAACAACATGATGCCCCTTAGCGATTATGTACGCGTCAAAGGAAAGTACAATGTGCTTAGTCTCTATACCAGCCGCGTAAGAAATGCAACAAATCTTACACAGATTATGAATATCTGGGACTTTATACAGTATCAGGAGGATGCATTACTTATGGGTGACTACGCGAATGATCCTACTAACGAGTACTACGGTAAGTACAAGATGGTCATTGACAATCAGGATAGCTATCCTTCTAGCAATTCTAATCCTAATTGGCCGCACAGTCATGGCTGTAATTATCCGGGCATTTACGCCGGAACGGGTTACTTACTCCTTGACAATTATAAGTATCTTGGTACCGATGGTGGCCAGATGTGGGTTATAGAACACGAACAGGGACATGCCCATCAATGCCCCATCAGCATCAGTGGTACCACCGAAGCCTCCAACAACTCTCTCGCACAAATAGTGAACCATCTGTGGGGATACCGCACCAGTCGTGGACAGGCACAGGCTAATCTATCTACAGTTTTCAACAATGGTTACACTTGGTTAGACATTGTACGTTCGTTCAATGCGGGTAAGACTACCTATCCTACCAGTTATCAGTTCTTATGTAGCCAAATATGGTATCAACTGTGGCTCTATTTCCATCTGCAGGGAGACGATGGTTTCTTCCCACGTTTTATCAAGGCTATCGCTGCACGTGGTGCTATAAGAAAAACTGATAACAGCAGTATTGCTGCTTTTACTGGAACAGTAAGTGAGGTGACGGGGTTGCCCAGCACACAGCCTGCCTCAGGTCACTGGTTAAGTGACTATATGCTCTTAGCACTTGCCGCCTGCGATGCTGCCGATGCCGACCTCTACGAGTTCTTCAAGGCCTGGGGCTTCTTCAGATATGCCAGCGATGTTCAGTATTCCATAACGAATGATGCCTCCCCCGTATTCTATATCGGAGACTATGCCGGTTACTATGTGAGAATGCCGGATGAGTCCGATGCTGCAGAGGTTGCTGCACTCAATGCCTGCAAGGCATATATGCAAAGCAAGGCACGGAAAGTTCCCGGAGTACTCTTTATCAACGACACAGAGGAACTCGCACCTATTCCCGAAGATGCCGAATGTCTTAAATACAACGATGAGATAGTAGTAGGTACAACTACCATGCAGTACGCTGATGCCAATGCAAGTGCTGGAGCGTCAGGCGGGCTTTATGCTAACGCTACAGGCTCATATACCGATTTCGGCAGCAACGATGCCAACCTGCTGAAGTATTCAATTGATGCAATCAATGATGATATAAAAACGGTATCCATTACAGGTTCTGGTGCTGTGGGCTACAAAATCTACGATGCAAGCGGCGAACTCGTTCATATCGCTTATGGTAGTCCCTTCATAATCTCCCAAGCCACAATGAGCCACACCAACGCCACGAGCCTCACCAGCGGTAAGTATTATGTGCTGAGAAACCGCCTCTACCCCACCCTCGTAATGACCGAAGTCTCTGGCAGCGGGGTACTGACAGCGGCTCAAGCGAGCGACGATGCTAAGGACTTCACGCAGATATGGTGTATCACCGGTAGCAACGGGAGTTACAAACTGCGCAATATGCTCAGCGGCAAATATGCTACTACGCCGACCCAAAGCACACAGGTTACCACGGATGCGAGCGGAGCATCGTTCTACAGCGACATCGTCACAGCAAACGACAGCACGTTCATGTGGTTCTCCACAACGAGCGGCCAGTCCAGTGAAAAGAGGGACTGCCTGCACGCTGCAGATACGAAAGATGTCGTCGGATGGAGCAATGCCGACGGTGTCAAGGGCAGCCAATGGTATCTTGAAGAAGTCACCCTCGACAACACCATCGTTAACAACCTCACCGATGGCACCTACACCCTCGTGGCAAGCCTCGGCGACGACAAGGAACTCGTGCTTGCCACCACATCGGCGACGCTCTATGTTTACCTGTCACCAACAAAAACATTAGTTTATAATACCAAAGGTCAGCAAGCCTCTAAGTTCACCTCCGGCACGCTTAGCACATACGCATCCAACGGTACACTGCTCGGAGACTTTGACCTCTCCGATGTACAGCCAGGTGTGAACAATGTTATGGCTGCCATTAACATTTCCAATGGCTCATGGGCTGGAAGCACGGCATTCTATAACAAGCAAAATATGATTTATGCTTGGAATACCGTCACTGGCACGGCATACAATATGGTTCTCACCGACAAAGCCGACTACTATTTCCCCAGCACGTACACGGCAACAACGGTTAACTACAGTCGTTCCAATACCACAGG
>CALFJG010000002.1 GCA_937877625.1 uncultured Prevotellaceae bacterium | reverse complement strand
GCGTTAACGAAACAAAGCAATTATTAAAATCAAGCCGATGCGGAATCATGACGAAACCGCATCGGCTTAACTCTTTACCCGTTGAAACTGTTTCCGGCCTCACACCGTTTTAGAACTCGCGCAGCAGGCTCTGATAGGTAAAACAATCGGCGAACACGCGCGGCAGTTCTTCTATCCTGTGCTTGAAGAGCGCGAACACCGTTGCGCCGCTGCCGGTCATTAGTGCGAATTGTGCACCCATATCATAGAGTGTGTCCTTCACGGCTGCTATCTCGGGGTGGCGAGCAAATACCGAAGGCTCAAAGTCGTTGAAGACGAGGCGGCGCCATTGCTCCACGGGGTGGCGTAGTGCCTCGTGCAACGGAACGTGGGGGCTGCGCGGAGAGACATCGGCGTAGGCCTCGCGCGTAGAAACGTGGACGGGTGGTTTGACAAGGGCTATTGTCCAGCCTTTGAGCGATACTGTCAGCGGGGAGAACACATCGCCTATGCCTTCGGCCAATACCGGTCGGCGGCGCACGAAGAAAGGACAGTCGGCACCAAACATTGCGAGGCGCTGCTCCAAGGCATCATCGCTCAGATGGAGGCGGAAGAGCTCGTTGAGGCGTTTCATCATCTCGGCGGCATCGCTGCTCCCACCACCGAGACCTGCGCCACAAGGGATGTGCTTATCAAGATAGATATCTACGGGAGGCAGGTGGAACTCCTCGCGCATTTGCAGGTAAACACGTACCACGAGGTTGTCCTCGGCTCGGCCCTCGACGGGCGTCCCCACGGTTTGGAGGCTCCACGAAGCGGTCTTCGAGGGCACTACTTGGAGGGTGTCGGTCAGCGGTACGGGATAGAAGGCGGTTTGCAGGTTGTGGTAGCCATCGGGGCGGCGTTCCACCACATAGAGGCCGAGGTTGATTTTGGCTTGAGGGTAGGTGTACATAGGAAGGTGGGGAATAGTGAGAAACAAATCAAGGAGAAGTGTGGCTTGGAGGGTGCGGAGTAGAACCCGACGCTTACTTCTTATCTTGACGGGGGCTGAGGCTCGCCTGTGGCTTGTATCGCCGCCTCGGCCAAGCGTCGTGCGGCGGCGCGGTCGGGCTTGCCGGTGGCTGTCAGTGGGAGGTTCGCCACACCCACATAGTGGCGCGGCACGGCCAGCGGCGGCAGGCATCGCCGACAATGGGTCTGGAGTGTCGGGAGTTCGGCCTCTTGCTCGTAGAGCAGGGTGATGGCCTGTCCGAGACGCACATCGCGCACGGCGGTGATAAGGAAAGGCACGGGGAGGTCGGAGAGGCGTTGCTCCAAGTCTTCTATCTGCCATTTCAGCGCGCCGCTACAGATGGTGTTGTCGGCACGTCCGAGTATGCGGAAGCGTCCGTCGGGCAGGATTTGTGCGAGGTCGTTGGTTTGTAATTGGTCAACGCCGGTTGCTGTGTCGGACACCACGAGACATCCGTCGGCATTCAGCGCGAGGCGAACGCCGCAGAGCGGCGTATAAGCCGTCTGTGCCACGTGGCGCAGCGCGATGTGCGACACGGTCTCGGTCATGCCATAGGTGCTGTAGGCTCCGCGATGGTCTTTGAGGGCTGCGGCGACGGCAGGGTCTAATGGTCCGCCGCCAATCAGCACCACGCGTATGGCTCGCAGCAAGGCTGCCTCGCGCTCGTCTTGCAACGTCTCATAGACCTGCGCGGGTGTCATAGCGGCAAAGTGGGGAGCGGTGTCGAGGTAGCGCAGCGGACGCAGCGAGGGCGTGACAGCGATGAGCCTCAAGCCACACGTCAGGGCGCGCACCACCACCATTTTCCCGGCGATGTAGTCGGTGGGCAGGCAGAGCAAGGTGGTGTCGCCGGGGTGGATATTAAGGTAATCGCACGTGCGGCGCGCACTTCGTTGCATCGCACACTTCTCCACACGAATAGCCTTAGGCACGCCGGTGCTGCCCGAGGTGTGGAGCAGCAGTGTGGTATCGGCACTACGCCACTCCTTGTAAAACGCTGCGATATGCGAACGGTGAGGCATTCCTGTTTTGTTTGTTAAGCGTTGTCGCACCACCAAAGTTCGTCGCCGCGCATTTGGAGTGCCGGCACGGGGATATTGTCGGTGAAGAGCGCTCCGGTGCCGAGGCCTTGTGGGAGTATGCGGTGACGCATCGCGTGTTGAAACAACCCGCGTTGGTGTAAGAGATGAGCCGTCCAATGGGCGATGGCGGAGAGCCCCACGTTGCTCTCTAAAGCACTGGTAACCCACCACCCTACTCCTCTTTCCTCGGCCAGACGTATCCACTCCTCACACCCGCAAAGGCCGCCGTGGAGCGTAGGTTTCAGTACGATGTAGGCCGGGCGCACCTCGTCTAACAGGCGGGCTTTGTCGTCAGCGCGGAATATGCCTATCAGTTCTTCGTCGAGGGCTATGGGTATGGGGCTCTCGCGACACAGTTGCGCGAGCGTTTCACGCTGTCCGGCGCGGATGGGCTGTTCTATGCTATGGAGGTCGTAGGGAGCGAGCCGCCGCAGATATTCCATAACACTGTCGGGAGAGAAAGCACCATTAGCGTCCACACGCACCGACAGATACGCATTTTTATTGTCACGGCGTGCCGCCTTGATTAACGCTAACTCGTCGTCGAAATCAATGGCTCCTATCTTGATTTTTATGCAGCGGTAGCCTGCGGCGAGTTTGTCGTGCAAACGCTGGCGCATCTCGGAGGAGGTGCCCATCCATACCAATCCGTTGGTCGGCACACCGACCGCGGCGCGTGCGAAGGGGGTGTCGTAAATGGCTTGTCGGCCCTCGGCAGCGGCCTCGGCGCGGCGCAACGCTGTTTCTAAGCCGAAGAGCATAGACGGCAACGGGCGCAGTGCCTCCGTGTCCAAACACCCGCTTTGTTCCACCCTTTTACACACCCGGCACAGACGTTCCTCATAGTCAGGCGAGTAGTCTGCGCTGAGGTCGGGCAAAGGAGCGCACTCCCCCGTGCCGCGATAGCCGGGGCGTTGTGGGTCGGAGACGTGGAGAAGCCAAATGGGATGTTCGTGATATACGCCGCGCGAGGTATGGGCAGGCTCTTTGAAATGAAGGATGCGGGGAGTGATGCTGATTTGGAGGGGCATTATTTCTTCAGTGTGGGAGATTAGGCAAGCGAAAGCGGCGATACGTTAATAAAAACGGCTTGTTGCAACGGCAAAAGTAGGAATAATTTATTTTTTGTGGTTTAGCGATTGGCTTTTATGTGAAGACGATGTAGCGACACACCGATGGGCGTATGGGCGATGGGGCTGGCAAGCGGGCGCAAACGGCTATCGGGAAAAAGAGTCTGCGACAAGCCACTTAGTCCCACCGCACCGTCACTCCCGCGAGTACGAGGAGGCCCGCCTGTGGCACGCCGGCGATATCTACGTATCGGCGTGCGGTGAGGTTAGAGAGGTCAAGGGAGAGCGTCAGGCGACCTATGTCGCGCGTGAGGCGTAGGTCGAGCAAGGCGTAGGTGCCGTATTTCTTCAACCGCTCGGTGGGTTTCAAACTCTCATACACTTGGTACGCGCCGGCACGGTTTTGTAGGCGCATAGTCCAAAGAGCGTTTACGCCAAACGGGAGACGGTGTGTGGCGGTAGCGGTGAGTTTGTGGCGCAGGTAGTTCATCGTATAGGCCGAGCGAAAGATCGGCTCGCTATCGCGCCGCGACTGGTGGAGGAAAGCGTAGGAGAGCGTGACGCTGCGCAGGAAGCATTTGTTAGCACTGGCGGCGGTGGCCCGAGAAAGGCGTGTGAAATCTACGGCAGCGTGCATAGAAAAACCTACGACGCGCTGGCGGAACGCGGCAGCGTGATAGACATCGTCGGGGGAGTACATCACCCAGTCTATCATATGCTTGCCGTGAGAGGCGTGTGCCTTGCCCGAGAGTGTAACAACGGTACCCGTCCACTCCGCTCCGAAGCGCCACTGCGTATTACGCTCGGGCTGCAGCCCTTGATTGCCCTGTTGCGAGGGAGAACGGTACCACAATTCGGTAAACGTGGGCAACCGCTGCGACTGATTCCACGAGGCAAAGAGGCGTAGCCGATCCACAGGTCGCCACGAGGCATCTATGCCGCTGAACAGGCGGAAGCGATGGTCTAAACCACTATTGCGCTGCGCCAAGAGGCCGAGAGAGAATGTCCAGCGGGGAAGCACAACGTTGTGCTCGACAAAGAGGCTGACATTCGTGCGCTGAAAGGAGCGTGTGTAATAGATATCCGTCTGCCCCGGTACGCACACCCACTGTGTCGTGTCGGCCATCGGCAGTCCGAGATTACTACTGAGCAAATTCTCGCTGCGCATCTCGGCACCCACAGCCGTTTGGCCGAGCGTCCATTGTCCGTAGGCGTTAAGACCGAGAGTATAAACATCGGTGCGATTAAAGTTCTCGCCGCTATGGGTGCGGCGTATCCACTGATAGTGGTCGGTGGTGCGGGTCCAGGCGAGCGATGGTACAAGACGCAGCGGTGTCTTTGTCTCGGCCTGGAGGCTGACGAGCGTTCGGCGCGTGGCTTCCCACTGCTCGTTGTTTGCCGCGCTATAGAACGTGTTGGCTCCGAAATCGTCGGCCACGTGACCCGCTTGGAGGAAGAGGCTGAGATGCTCATCGTCATAGCCCCCCGTGGCAAAGAGGCTCGCACCACGAAAATCGGAGTTATGGACAGCACCGTCGCTTCGCCGCCCCGAGGCGGAGAGCGTAGCATTCCAACGCGAGCCAAAACGCTGGGCGTGGCGCACCGAGGCAAGATAGGTGCCATAGCTACCCGTCAGCAACGATGCCTCGCCACCCTGGGTGTGGCGGCGCGTGACAATGTTTATCGCTCCCGAGAAGGCCTGCCCACCAAACAGACGAGACGCCGCGCCTTCCACTACCTCTACACGCTCAATGTCGCTGAGAGAAAACGGGAACTGCGCGGCGTTATGGCCGGTCTGTGTGTTGTCGTAAGGAATACCGTTGATAAGTAGTGCTGTTTGGTCGAACGTGCCGCCGTCAAGAGAGATGTCTTGCTGAATGCCAAATGCGCCACGCTGCCTAACGTCGATGGCTGCGGCGAGGCGCAGGATGTCGCTCACAGCAGCAACGCCCGCCGAGGCGACGGCATCACGGGTGAGCAGCGTCACCTGCCGGGCCGCCACACCCACGGGCAGCGGGCTACGCGAGGCGGACACAAGTGCCTCGGCAAGCGGCACGGTGTCGGAGGACTCGGGTGCATCGGAGGCAGGGGGCAACAAACGATGAGCCGGCGTGGCACTCAAGGCGGGAAGGGCAAAGACGAGCGTGCTTAAGGAAAGCACACCGATGCGCACCTCGCGGCCAAGGGCTGCAAAGAGTGCCCAACCCTTGCGACGAAACTGACGAAAGGTGACAGGCGAGGGCTTCTGAAAAAGGAATGAAAGCATAATATAAATAATGAGTCGTTTGGACGTTTAAGGGTAAGGTATGTGCTGAAATCGCTGTCGTGATTTATTACGTGCGTTGGGCTTATAAAACAAATCGCAGAAAAGAACCGTTGCCACGCAAAGTTAATTCATTCGCACCAAATACCGAGGCCGGCACGCAGATTTTGGCTTTGTTATTGGCTAATCGGGCAGATTGCGCTACCTTTGCCCGACAAAACAAAAAGGTAAACGCCTATGCTTTGGACGGAAAACGCATCGCTGCTTCCTTTCAACACTTTTGGCCTTGACGTTCGCGCCGCGCGTCTGGCCGAATACCACGACATAAATGAGTTGACCCACATACTACGCGAGCTCGTCAAGGCATTTCCCGCTGAGCCCCTTCTCGCCGTGGGTCAGGGCAGCAACCTGTTGTTCCGTGGCGACTATCACGGCACGGTGCTCCATAGCCAAATGAAACAAATCAGTGCCTACGAAGCGGAGGACGGCAGCGTGATGGTGCGTGCTCAGAGCGGTGCAGACTGGGACGCGTTTGTGGCACACTGTATTGCCAGTGGCTACTACGGCCTGGAGAACCTCTCGCTCATCCCCGGCACGGTGGGTGCCTCTGCGGTGCAAAACATCGGCGCATACGGCGTAGAGGCCGAACAATTTATAGAAACGGTACACGCCGTTCGCATCAGCGACCAAAGCCTACACCACTTCGCACACGACGAGTTGGCCTACGCCTATCGCAGCAGCCGATTTAAGACCGAATGGAAAGGACAATACATCGTGGTAGCGGTAGATTTTCGCCTGCACACACAGTTTCAGCCGCAGATAGCGTATGGCGGGCTGGCCAAGGTGCTACACGAAGATTATGCTGCGGTAGCCCTCACCGCCGAGAGGCTACGACAGATTGTCATCGACATACGTAGGAAAAAATTGCCCGAGCCATCGCAGATAGGCAGTGCGGGGTCGTTTTTTATGAACCCCATACTCACAGCAGACGAGTTTGCTGCGTTGCAGAACAAATACCCCGCTGTGCCACACTATCCGCTACCCAACGGCGGTGTGAAAGTACCCGCCGCTTGGCTTATCGAGCAAGCAGGCTGGAAAGGCCGACGCGTTGGACGTGCCGGCGTATATGATAAGCAAGCCCTCGTACTGGTAAACCACGGCGGTGCTACAGGCGATGAGATAGTAAGGCTGAGCCAGGCTATTGCCGCCGAGGTGAGAGCGAAGTTCGGCATAGAGATAAAGCCGGAGGTAATCTTTGTGTAAAGAAAAGCAGAGAATGCTTCGCTGACGGACGAGGCGCAGGACACTAACAACCACTAAACCGCTACAATGCCCCATATACAAATTCTCTTATCCACCTATAACGGCGAGAAATACCTCGCGGAGCAACTTGACAGCCTGCTCGCGCAAAAGGATGTAGAGGTAAGCCTCACCGTGCGCGACGACGGTTCCACCGATGGCACACTGCAAATACTTCACGAGTATGAAGCCAGAGCCAACGTCCGCATCATCGACGACGGCGAGCGACTTGGCCCGGCGCGCAGTTTTATGCGTTTGCTTAAGATAGCCTCACGTGCAGACTACTATGCCTTTTGCGACCAGGACGACTACTGGCTGCCCGACAAACTCGCCGCGGCAGCCACAAAACTCGCCGAGAGTGGCGAAAGACCCGCCCTCTATTTCTGCCAAACCACACTGGTCAACGAAAACCTACAACCCCTGCCCCACCAAAAACCTATCTCGCCGCTACTAACATACGGAGAGTCGCTCGTCTATCAGTTTATCGGCGGTTGCACGATGGTGATGAACAACGCCCTGCGCAGTATCGTCAATGCCTACACCCCCACAACACTTTTTATGCACGACGTGTGGATATACAGCGTGTGCCTCAGCGTTGGCGCGAACGTTTTCTTCGATCCCAAGAGCCACATACTCTATCGCCAACACGGAGGAAACGTCGTGGGACAAGGAAATCACACCACGGAACTGAAACGGCGCTTTAAGCGTGTGCTACAAGGCAAACACGAGCGGTATAAAACAGCGCGAGAACTCCTACAAGGCTATGCGGGAGAAATGACTCCGGAGAACCTATCGCTCACCAGAGATTATCTTGCGGCCAAAACAAACCCACTAAAGCGTATCAGACTCCTCACAGATAAGCGGCTCGCCACCTCTAATCCGCCGACGACGCGAGCTTTTCGTATAGCCCTGCTACTCGGAACATACTAATGCCCACACCCTATGCCACAGCCCAAAATATCTATCGTAACCATTTGCTACAACAGCGCACGCACCATCGCTGAAGCCTTAGACAGCGTTATCACACAGGACTATCCGAAACTCGAACTCATAGTGATAGACGGAGGAAGCACAGATGGCACGCTACAAATCCTTGACGAATACAAAGACTATATAGATACGTGTGTCAGCGAGCCAGACAAAGGTATCAGCGACGCATTCAACAAAGGCATAGCCCACGCTACGGGCGACCTCATCGGCATACTAAATTCTGACGACGTTATGCTCCCCGGCGCACTAAGCGCTGTGGCCGAAGCCTACGACGGAGAGACCGACGTTTATCGCGGATGTATGCAACTATGGAACGCTGAAACAAATTTCAAAGTGCGCGAGACACCCTCAATGCGCATTCCTAAAATCCCCGTTATCGTACACGTGTGCCACGGTGGCACATTTATTACGCGCGAAGCCTATAAATCGGAGGGTACATACGACGTGACGATGAAATTCATTATGGACTTGGATCTCCTCACACGCTTTTACAATGCAGGCCGGCGGTTTAAGTATGTTGACGCAGACATAGAAGCGTTTCGCATTGGCGGAGTAACGAACTCTCCGCTGCGAGCCAAGAAAGACGAGATGCGTCGCTTTATTCTCAAAAACGGAGGTTCAACACTTCGCTTCTACCTTTATTATTCCACACTTTGGTTTCAGGACAACGTAAAAAAACTGCTCAATATCTTCGGCGAAGATTTTAAGCGCAAACTGCGCTACAGAAAGCCTTAGAAGCCTTATGACACTCACCTTCCTCGGCACAGGTACCAGTTGCGGCGTACCCGTTATCGGGTGCGGCTGCGAGGTGTGTACCTCTAACGATGCACGCGACAAACGCCTGCGTACATCGGCGTTGCTTGAAACGACGGCGGGCACACATATTCTCATCGACTGTGGACCCGACTTCAGAGCGCAAGCCTTGGAACTCCCTTTTCAGCCATTTGATGCCGTACTGCTCACACACGAACACTACGACCACGTCAGTGGGCTTGACGACCTGAGGCCATACGGCGTGTTTGGGCCTCAGCAAATCTATGGCAACGCACGAACGCTCCGTACCTTGCGCGAACGAATGCCCTATTGCTTCGCAAAAGAAACACCCTCCACCGTACCACACTTGGAACTCCACGAAATAAGCCCGGGGGTTGCCTTTCGTATCAACGAGTTAGAGATACTCCCCGTGGAAGTGATGCACGGCACATTGCCCATCCTCGGCTTTCGCATCGGAAATTGTGCCTACCTCACCGACCTGAAAACCATCAGCAAGGAAAGTATGGCACTACTCAACGGTGTGGAAACACTCATCGTCAACGCCCTGCGCTACAAGCCCCACCCCACACACCAGACAATAGAAGACGCTATCGCCCTAAGCCAACACCTGAAACCGCGCGACACCTATCTAATCCACCTCAACCACGACGCACCCACGCAGGAAGAAGCCGAACGCATCCTGCCCCCACACATTCACCTGGCCTACGACGGTTTGCAAATAAAAGTCTAAACAAAATAATTCGGTGTCCGCAAACGCCCGTTTTCAACAGACTTTTGCTCGCCAAGGCAAAGCTGAAGCAAGCTCCGCGTTGCTCTCCTGGCTTAACGCAAAAATTCGTCTCCTCTCGTGGATATCACAAAGAACAGACTTATATACAAAAAAAACAAAGCGAAACGGCTGTTTTCGTAGAGACAAACGAAAACAGCCGTTTCGCGGAACGCTTCTTGGTGTTCGCTCCGTTGGATTAACTATGAGACTTGCGCGGTGTACGACGCTCTTTGATGCGTGCCTTCTTACCTGTAAGGTTACGCAGATAGTAGAGCTTGGCGCGACGCACCTTGCCGTACTTATTCACTTCAATACTCTCGATGGCCGGGCTGTTGAGCGGGAAAATACGCTCTACACCAACGGTACCCGACATTTTGCGCACGGTGAAACGTTTTTGAAGCCCATGACCACAAATTTTAATCACCACGCCGCGATAAAGCTGCACGCGCTCCTTGTTGCCCTCCACAATGCGATAGGCCACGGTAACCGTGTCGCCTGCGCGGAAATCTAATTCACGTTCAGGGGTCGGAAAGGCTTCTTGAGCGATTTTCAGCAATTCTTCCATTTTAGTCTTTTGGATTTTTTGGGTTACTGCCTCGTACACAACATTCGCAGTTCACTCTCTTCGCGCTCCTTAGTCTAAACGTTGTACGGGCGCGTCTGCCAGCGGTTGTGCCGAAAACGGGTGCAAAGATAGTGGTTACAAACAGAAAAACAAATGTTTCGCGCTTTTCTTATGCAAAAATTGCTTACAGAGCGTGTTTTTTTTGATTTTCATTCAAGCAAAAGAGGCAAAAGGGAGTTGAAAAGTGATGGTTAGGCACGTGAAAAGCTATATCTTTGCAGTCGTTATGAAAATGCTTACGCGCGAAGAACTGTGCCAAAGGCTCACAAGCCCGGTCTTTTCTGCTCTCACCGCAACCGCCGATGCACTCGGCGTGGAATGCTACGTGGTGGGCGGCTACGTGCGCGACCTATTCTTAGAGCGTGTATCGGGCGATATCGATGTGGTGGTGGTGGGCAGCGGCATTGCTATGGCTGAGGCTTTTGCGAAACGTCTGGGCAGGGGTGCGCATCTCAGCGTGTTTCGCAACTTTGGCACCGCACAGGTGAAGTGGCACGCGCAAGAGGTGGAGTTTGTGGGTGCACGCCGCGAGAGTTATCAGCGCGAGAGCCGCAAACCCCTTGTGGAGGACGGCACACTGGAAGACGACCAAAACCGCCGCGATTTCACCATCAACGCCTTGGCTGTATGTCTCAACGCTGAACGTTTCGGCGAGTTGGTTGACCCCTTCGACGGGTTGCTTGACCTGCGCGACGGCATAGTGGCTACGCCGCTCGACCCCGACATCACGTTTAGCGACGACCCGCTCCGGATGCTGCGCTGCATACGTTTCGCCACACAACTACGCTTTGTCATTGAAGACGAAACATTCGAGGCCTTAGCACGCAACCGTGAGCGGATAAAGATTATCAGCGGCGAGCGTATAATCCAAGAACTAAACAAAATAATCCTCGCTCCCACTCCCTCGCGTGGCTTTGTTGACCTGCACCGCTGCGGCTTGCTGGAACTCATCCTCCCCGAGCTCTCGGTGATGGACAAGGTGGAAGTGCGCCAAGGCCGCACACACAAGAATAATTTTTACCATACGTTGGAAGTACTTGACAACGTATCTCGCGTGAGCGACAACCTCTACCTGCGCTGGGCAGCCCTGCTCCACGACATCGGCAAGCCACGATGCAAACGCTGGGAGCCACCCACGGGGTGGACGTTCCACAATCATAACTTCGTGGGGGCGAAAATGGTGGAGCCTATCTTCCGCCGTTTGATGTTGCCCTTAGACGGACGTATGAAGTATGTACGCAAACTAGTTGACCTACACATGCGCCCCATTGCTATTGCCGATGAGGAGGTGACCGACAGTGCCGTGCGACGCTTGCTTTTTGAGGCGGGCGACGACATAGATGATTTGATGACGCTTTGCGAAGCCGATATCACAAGTAAGAATGAGCAGCGCAAACGTTCTTTCTTGGCAAACTTCAAACTCGTACGCCGCAAGCTGGTAGAGATAGAAGAAAAAGACCGCATACGCAACTTCCAGCCGCCTATCGATGGCGAGGAGATTATGCGCAGATTTGCGTTGAAACCTTCGCCTGTTGTGGGCCAACTCAAAACGGCATTGAAAGACGCTATCCTCGACGGACTCGTTCCCAACGAATACGAAGCCGCCTTAGCTTATATTCGCCGCTGTGCCCAGGCGATGGGGATAGAAGAACAAACACATTGAGTTGCTTGGGAATTAGAATTAAATAAGGTTCATCCCCGAATTGCGTTGGTCTTGTCATGTAATCCAAGTAACAGCAGTTTG
>CALFJG010000001.1 GCA_937877625.1 uncultured Prevotellaceae bacterium | reverse complement strand
CGCCGCAATTAACCAAATCGTTACTGCTGTACGTTTCTATGTCTATTCCTAATTCTCGCATTACTTCTTTGCTTTAGGGGTTGCTTTCTTGGTTCTCTTTTTCTTTTGGATTCCGGGCTTAACCTCTCCGGCCTTTCTCGCTTCGTCAATCTTACGGGCAAAGACGGTACGCATAGCCGTTTCTACGATGCCGCAAATAACCTCTCTCTCGGATGCCGACAAACGCGATTCCCTGTTTTGGATTCTTTGATATTCGTCGTACATCGTCTTAGGGTCTAAGTAGCCCTTTTCCTCGATAGCCTCAAATGGTGTGCGCTTTAGTCTACGGCCTTTCTCCAGTTTGTCGGATGCCGCCTTACGCTCCTTTTTCCATAACTCGACGGTAACGCCTATTTCCGCTTCTACGGCTTCGGTCGCAACGTCTATAGTCAACGGCTCGTTATTGTCTGTTTTCTGTGTCATAGTGCCTTATTTGTAAATGATGCCATTAGCGTCCAATACTTTCTTATTGTAGTAGAAATGGGGCCTATTATTGCCGTTTTCGTCTATATCAATGTAACCGTTAAAGATTACCTGATTATCGTAGATAACTTCAATGTCTGCGCCCTCTGTCTGTACTAAGTCCATGACGATATTAACCGCCTTGATAAAGTTCTGCTGCGTAAGCCTGGTAATAATATACCGGCTTGTCAGTTCGTCGCCCTTGGGCTTCGTGTCCTTTACGGGCTGCTGCTTTTGCATTACTACGGTAACAAGTGCAACCGATAACAGGATAATGATACTTAATAGTACGATAGTCATACGCTTTTCTTTTTTACTACCCCGGCTACCACATCTTCCCGGTAGCCGGGGCGCGTCCTAAAATCTAAACCTTATGGCAAACAACTAAAAAGGCTTACAAATCTTCGTCGTCCTCGTTGTCTAACTCTACGTCGCCAAAGTCGCTTTCGGCTGAAACTCTGCCGCCAAAGTGTTCATCGTCCTTAAACTTCATAATGTTGTTAAGGCCGCAAGCAACGCCCTTGTTACCGTTCTTGTCATAGCCAAAGAACGTAACGGAAACGATAGCCCAAACGCCGCTATAAACTTCTTCTTCGTCTACGATAGGCACTTTCTTACGGTCAACGATGCCGGGGCGCGTGTTGCTCTTCGCATTGACGAAAAGCATACCGTCGTAGTTTTCATCGTCTTTTTCGTCGCCGTCGCGCAAAGGCATATCAAGTTTCTTTGGCTCTTTGCCTCCCCACTTGGAAACGATAGCGGCTTTCTTGGCCTCTTCGATAGCCTTTTTAATGGCCTCGATAGTTTCCTTTTCATCCTTGGGGATTAAGACGTTTGTCATAAACTTACCCTCTTCCTGCGGGCCATCAGGGTTATACCTGTTGAAAACGTGAGTGTAGGAAAGACGGCACGGGCCGAAAATAACCTTACTCTCTTTAACTTGTGGTGTAATCATAATTACTTTGTTTTTGAATGTGAATAACTATTGTTAATACTCTCTTAGTGCTTCGCCTAACCGCTTATGTTTGCTTAGTTCGCTCTCGCCTGAAAGTCCGTACATTCTCGCTCTCATGTATAGCCCTAACGCGATTGCTGTAAGCCTCACTAACTGGCTTCGGCGTTGTTCCTTACTCTTGTGCGTTTGCATCTGCTTTCGCTTGTTCTCTGGCCTGACGTGCCAACTCCGTGTCTCGCTGTGTTTCCTCTTTGGGATGCGCTAAGACGAATTGGTGTTTTAGTTCGTGATATCGGCGGTTAATGTCTTTCCGCTCTTGCTCAATCTCAATCCATCTTGCCGCTAAGAGGCGGTCGCGGGTGTGAAGCGCGGCAATCTCGGCCTTAATCTCCTGACGCTTGCGGTTAATTTCCCGCTGCGCGTCTAATAGTGGGTGGTTGGCGGCTGTCTGCTCCCCCCCCCATAACTGCATTTGGCTGTCAAATTCTTGTTGTGTCATAATGTAACTTGTTTAAAGGGTTTATAAAATCATGTAGGTTTGTTCAATAATCAGTTTTACTTTTCTTAGTATCTGGCGTAAGTCGTTGGTCGGTATTCCTGAAAGTGCCTTTGCCAACTCTCCCGGCTCTACCTGGAGCGTGTAGTTATTACAGACTACTTGCTCTACCTTTGTAACTCTTAGCCTGATAGTCATTGCTCATTAAGGCTGATGCCGTTAAAGTCCTCCGCTGCGCCGTTGTACGGCTCGCGTTTGTCACTTTCAGGCACTAACGTCGGCTTGCCCTGCGGCTTAACGATATAGTCCTTACACAATTCGCCAAAGCGTTTCTTACCAATTAGTTTTTCAAGGTCGGTAATACTTCGTAGTTCCGTGGGCTTGACGTAGGATTCACGGGTAAAGCCGTTATCGGCCAAAAGCTGCATTACGGCCTCGCTGTCTGTTATCTTCCTGACGCTGCGCCCTGCCACAATCTTATAGCCCGGATAGTTCGTACCGTCTAAGGCTTGCTGTAGTGCGT